>NZ_RZSG01000711.1:0-3112 GCF_003997725.1 Mesorhizobium sp. M4A.F.Ca.ET.050.02.1.1 | reverse complement strand
CTTGTGGCAAGGTGCACTTAATGCCAACATGGTTATCGCGCACGAAAACGTGCTCAACGACGTTCTCAGAAAAGTATTTGAAGATCATCCTCATTAGGTAAGTCGCCCCAGTTCCGCGGCATTGATATCCTAAGCAGTGGTGCCGCGAAAGGGGCGGTAGATCAGATCAAGGCGCCAGAGTGCTTCACCGCCGAACTAGCGAATCTCTCTTATCGGAGCGGGCTGTGAAAATCGGGCACGGGGGCGGACCCATGACCGGATCTCCGCCTTACCGGGAGCGGGCCTACGCCCCATCCCTTCATCCCGAGGACGTGCGGGCACGTCCTTCTTTTCCCCGACGTCATGTCGGGCGCGTGCCGACTATCTCTGGATGGTCCGGAACGTGGCGCAGGAAAATGCCGTCAAGGGCAGCTTGCGCGGCCTTGGCCGCGACGACCTCAGCAGGCTCCGCGCGACGGTCGTCATGCGGCGCAAACGAGTCGCTTCGCCTGATTGCTCCACCGACTGCGTTTGGCTCCGGCTGCAGCATGCTCAATGACCCCTATGGCGGCGCAAAGCTGCCGATCGTTCGCGCGCGAAAACTGTCGGAAGGGATAGAGAGCGGACGGCAGATTCCGCCGACCAAATGACAATAGCGGAGTTGTGCCAGGATCCGATGTAAACCCAGTTTCGCATCTCATCCGCGAGTTAAGGATTTTGCCAGGCAGTAAACGCGAGCCCCAGCGCCAAGGCCATTGCCGCATACAGGACAGGCAGAGCCTTGCTGCCCACGCCGATGCGCAACAGAGCATGACCAAGATGGTCAGTGCCGCCGATCCACGGCCGCCGTCCCTCGCGCAGGCGGCGGATAATTACGAACGCCGCATCGGTCAATGGAACCGCAATCCACGCCAGTGAAGAGCCTGGCCCTCTTTCTGACGCGAGAAGGATAATCGCTGCGCCGAGCAGAAGGCTGCCACTATCGCCCATGAAGATACGCGCAGGCGGATAGTTTAAGCAGAGAAAGCCCATGCAGGCTCCCGCGCCGGCCATTCCGATATCCCCACCGAGGCCGAAGAACGCGGCCGCGGCCGCGCCGGCAGCGAGTCCGTCGGCGTGATCGAGCATGTTGACCGCATTGCAGGATACCCAGACGACGATCGGTAGCCACCACACACCTGTCATGACCCCGGCAAGTATAGCTCCCGCCGTCAGCGCCGCCGCCTTGGAACCTGCGGAAAGCGACCTGACATCATCGAGAGCGCCGAGCAGGCAAAAAAGGGCCAGTAGGATGATATGGCTGACCGGAAGCCACGGTGACATGGCTATCAGCAGCGCAGGGCCCGCAAGACGCGGAACCTCGCCTGATGTATGCCATCGGTCGACCTTCACCTTCGAGACCGCCCCGATACGCTTGGCAAGAAAAGCGAACAGCCAAACACAGGGAATAGCGAGGAGCAGCGCCCCGATGAACGGGACCAATGAACCAAGCGTCAAGCAATCACTCGTTCGGTACGCATGTGCTCGATGCAATCCATGATCGTCTGCTTCGTGCTTCGCAGCGCACGCCATCCTGTCATCGCGGTCAATAGACCTGTATCCGGAACGCGGTCATACGTTGCAGCGAACCTGTCCCCATAGACCGCGTTGGATGGCTTCATGACGATCGGCGCGTTCGTCTCGGTGGCTTCAACGACCATCCTCGCGAGTTTTCCGATCTGAACCGCTTCGCTGCCTCCCAGATTTACAGGCCGCCCCTGCAGCGAGCGACATTGCATAACCAAGAGCAATCCTTCCGCGGCGTCCGCCACATGCAGGAATGCCCTCCTCTGCTCGCCGTCGTCGTGGACTACCAGGGCCTCGCCCCGTAAGGCGGCGTTGACAAAAACCGGCAACACGAGACCTGTCGCCGAACGCTGCCGCGGCCCAGCCATGTTGAATGGTCGAACAATCCAGGCAGGGATGCCGAAATCGAAAAGCAGGCCGGCGACCAGATGCTCGACCGCTGCCTTGGCGGCCGCATAGCCCCATCGAGGTCGAATATCTGTCATCACAGGGTCGGACTCGGTGATGGGACGGTCACGTCCTGAGCCGTAGACTTCCGAACTCGACGTATAGAGAAGGGGGCGCCTGTGCAGCCGGCATGCCTCGACAATCGAACAACCGGACTCGAGAATGCCGCTGGTAACGGCAAAACGTTCCTTGTGGGCGCGCTGAACCCCGATCGGGCTCGCAAGGTGGAACACGGCGTCTGCCTGCCCAACCTCGTCCCGAACCGCCGCGTTGAACGCCGGATCGCCAACCCTGAAAGCGCGAACGGTCAGCCGGGGATCGCCCACGGGCAGATTGCTGAGCAGGCCGTTCGAAAGATCGTCGATCACCGTTACGCTGCAGTGGCGCGCAAGCAAGAGATCGACCAGTGCCGATCCGAGAAACCCCGCGCCGCCTGTCACCAGGACATGCGTCCGCGGGCCGAATTCAACCATGTACGCGCTATGGCTGTCCATCGTGCCGCCCTCCAGTATGGCCCTGTCCTCGCTCCGCATGGGCCATGCCCTTCTATACAGTCAAGGACACCGTAAACAACTTGTTTTTCTAGCGGCCAACAGAGTTTTAGCAGTCATCGGGATGTGGACGGACAATGATGCCGCCCGCGTTACCCCGAGCCGGATGCCCCTGCCCGTATGGATATAGCTGATGCCAGGTTTCCGCGCTCCTGTGCGGGTTCTTACAGGAAAAACAATTGTGGCCGTTCCCACGTTTCTCATAGATCGGCACTGCATTATCTATTGGTAATATATGGATTTATCTGTGGGGAATCACACGGTGGGCTGCGCTAATGCGAGCGACCCCTCGACTCGGGCGGTTTAGTCAGGTTACGACGTGAAGCGGAGCGCCGCAGGGGGACGTGGTGGAGTCTGACTATAGGCCCGACATCGACGGCTTGCGCGCAATTGCGGTGATCGCCGTAATCCTTTTTCATTTCGGCGCGCCGAGGTTCCCCGGCGGTTTCGTTGGCGTCGACATATTCTTTGTGATCTCGGGCTACCTGATCACCCGGCTGCTGCTCGCCAAAGGCAGCGAGCTGTCGATAGTTGAATTCTATGGCCGCCGCATGCGGCGCATTCTCCCG
>NZ_RZSG01000710.1:0-3115 GCF_003997725.1 Mesorhizobium sp. M4A.F.Ca.ET.050.02.1.1 | reverse complement strand
CTGCCGCACTATGTCATGCCGGCCTATCCGGGGATGGCGCTGCTGATCGGCTGGTTGCTTACGTTGAAGCCCGAGGAGGCCAACGCACCGCTCAAACGTTGGCAGACCTGGCTGTGGTGGGCGACCGCCTTCGGCCTTGTCGTCGTTTCCATCGGCCTGGCGGTGGTCTGCATTGGCGCGCCGATCTATCTCGCCAAGGCATTTTCGTGGTGGAGCATTCCCGCCGCGCTTGCTGCGCTCGCCGCCGGCTACATGGCCTTCCCGCGCCAATTGCAGGTGCCGCTCGGACGCGTCGGTGCGATTGCCATTTGCGCCGGCATCACCTTTTCCCTGCTGTTCGGTACCATCGCGCCGTCGCTGAAGCCGATCTGGCTGACCCCGGCGATCAAGGTCGCGGTCGACGCCAACCGACCATGCGACACCACAGTGCTTGCCTCCGCCCCGTACCATGAGCCGAGCCTCGTCTTCCTGGTCGGAACCAGCACCGTGCTCACCGATGTCGACGGTGTCGCAAAGCACCTGCTGGCCGATCCCGCTTGCGCGCTGGGACTGGCATCGGTCAAGGACGAGCAGAAGCTCAACGAATTGCTTTCGGGGCAGGGCAAGTCGGCAAAGCGCCTGACCGAGATCGACGGGCTCAACTATTCGTCAGGAGACAAACTGGCGGTCGGGCTTTATCGGGTGGCAGAGTGAATAGCATCGGGCCTCGAATGCCCTTATAAGCTCGCGCCCAATCATGCTCGTCATCGCATCCACCCTCTATCGCCGCTCGCTCGGCAACTTCCTCGACACGATCCGCATCGTGAGGAGGCGCTTTGCCGTGCGGGCGGCGCGTTACCCCGAGATCCCCTGGCTGGTCTGGGTGTTTGCCTGGCTGTTGCTCGCGACGGCAGTCTTCTTCAGCCTCGACGGCGCCGCCGGCAGAATGCGCGGGGTGTGGACGCCCGGCTTCGTCCAGTTCACCGACTTCTTCACCGATTTGGGCCTGGGCGGCTGGTACCTCATTCCGGCGGCGCTTTGCCTCGTCGCCGCTAATCTGACGGACTGGAGAAGCCTGTCCAGGCGAGCACGGCTTTTCGTCTACAACTGGACCTGCTTCGCCTTCCTGGTGCTTTGCGCTGTCGGCTTGTCCGGCCTGGCGGTCAATCTCTTGAAATACGGCATCGGCCGGGCGCGGCCGCTCTATTTCAACGATTTCGGGGTTTTGTCGCTGCACCCCTTGGCCATGGATGCGCGCTTTGCCGGCTTTCCTTCCGGCCATGCCACCACGATGGGCGCGGTGTTCGGCGTCGCGCTGCTGCTGTTCCCGAGGCGCTGGTACATCGCCCTGGCGCTCACGGCGTGCATTGCCTCGACGCGCGTCTTCGTTGGCGCCCATTACCCTAGCGACACTGTTGCCGGCTTCGGGCTGGGGCTGGCCTTCGCGATCCTATCGGGGCTGGTCTTTGCCCGGCTGGGCTTCATCTTCGGCCGGCCGTCGTCGAAGCGGCCGGAACGCAAGAGGACATTCCGATTGGGATGGGCCAAGGCAGCCCAGCGCCGGGAATTGATGGCGAAGCAGAGCGGACGGCTCAGCGCCGACCACCCATAAGACGATTTACCTCAGCCGCTTCGGCCGGGGATCGGCGAGTTCGCCCGCCAGCCTGCGGTCGAGATAGTCGGCGCATTCCTGCAGCAAAAGGTCGGCGTCATTGGCGAAGAAATGGTTGGCGCCGGGCAAGGTCTTCTGCGTGATGGTGATGCCCTTCTGGGTGTGCAGCTTGTCGACCAGCGCCTGCACATCCTTGGGCGGCGCGACCTTGTCGGCGTCACCGTGGATGATCAGACCCGACGACGGGCAGGGCGCCAGGAACGAGAAGTCGTAGGTGTTGGGCTGCGGCGCAATCGAGATGAAACCTTCGATCTCGGGCCGGCGCATCAGCAACTGCATGCCGATCCATGAGCCGAACGAATAGCCGGCGACCCAGCAGCTCTTGGAATCCGGATGCAGCGACTGCACCCAGTCGAGCGCGGCGGCGGCGTCCGACAGTTCGCCGGTGCCGTGGTCGAACTCGCCCTGACTGCGGCCGATGCCGCGGAAGTTGAAGCGAAGCGTGGTGAAATCGCGTTTTTGGAACATATAGAAGAGGTCGTAGACGATCTTGTTGTTCATCGTGCCGCCGAACTGGGGGTGCGGATGCAGCACGATGGCGATCGGCGCGCTCTTTTCCTTGGAAGGCTGGTAGCGACCTTCCAGGCGACCGGCCGGACCGGCGAAAATGACCTCAGGCATAAAAAACTCCACGTGGCGTACGAATGCGCTCAGCCCGGAACAACTCTTCCTCTGGCCCACTGTGGCCTTGACGCCGGGCAAGCGTCTTCTTAGAAGCTAGTTTAGAATTGTTCAAAACTGGGTGGCCGAACCCGCTGGCCCGACCGCCCTTGCCGCAAGCCGCGTAAATAGGACGGCTTGCCTTGCGATTTCAAGGAAATAACGCGCTATCCTCGCAGGATGGCTCTCGAAAGGACCGATCCAGGGAAAATGGCCGCAACTCGCGCCTATCTCGACTACAACGCCAGCGCGCCGCTGCTTGAAGAGGCGCGTTCGGCGGTTGTTGCAGCGCTTGGTGCCGCCAATCCGTCCTCGGTCCACGCCGAGGGCCGCGCGGCGCGGCGACTGGTCGAGGATGCAAGGCGCGATGTCGCCGCCTTGGTGAATGCCAAGGCCGCGCATGTCGTGTTCACGTCCGGAGCCACGGAAGCCGCCGCCACGCTGCTCACGCCGGACTGGCGGATGGGGCGCGGCGCGGTTCGCATGAGTCGGCTCTACGTGTCGGAGGCCGACCATCCTTGCGTCCTCAATGGCGGACGCTTCCCTGCCGAACAGGTGACCCGGATCGGCGTCGATCGAAACGGCATTGCCGATCTCAATGCGCTGGCTGCCGCTCTCGCCGCGCACGACAAGAGCGATGGCCTGCCGCTGGTGGCCATCCACGCCGCCAACAACGAGACCGGCGTCATCCAGCCCGTCGATCGCATCGCTGAAACCGTCAAGGCGGCGGGTGGCGTGCTCGTGATCGACGCCGTACAGGCGGCGGGCCGCATTCCGATCGATATGTCGGCCGGCTATGCCGAC
>NZ_RZSG01000070.1:0-14561 GCF_003997725.1 Mesorhizobium sp. M4A.F.Ca.ET.050.02.1.1 | reverse complement strand
GCCGATCGCCATCTGCAGCAGGAAGCGGTCATTGTTGAAGATCCGGTGCTGGGCGACGATTTTCTCCGCCACCTGTTCGGGATTGCCGACGAACAAGGCGCCGTTCGGCCCGCGCGACTGGTCGAAATGCGCCCGCGAGGTCGGACCCCAGCCGCGCTCGCGGCCGATGCGGTTCATCACCTCGGCTTGCGGCGCGTAGAAATCGTCCGCCGCCTGCTCGGTGGTTTCGGCGATGAAGCCGTGCACGTTGAGGCTGGTGGCGAGGCTTGCCGGATCGTTGCCGGCCCGTCTGGCGGCCTGACGATAGACCTCGAACAGCGGCGCAAAGCGCGCCGGCTCGCCGCCGATGATGGCGAGCGCCAGCGGCAGGCCGAGCGCGCCCGCGCGGGCGGCGGACTGCGGGGTGCCACCGATGGCGATCCAGACCGGCAGTTTCTCCTGGAAGGGGCGCGGATAGACGCCACGGCCGTTGATCGGCGCGCGCAGGCGTCCTTGCCACGTCACCTTGACGTGATCGCGGATGGCGAGCAGCAGGTCGAGCTTCTCGGCGAACAGCTCGTCATAGTCTTCGAGGTTGAAGCCGAACAGCGGGAAGGATTCGATGAAGGAGCCGCGTCCGGCCATGATCTCGGCGCGGCCGCCGGACAGCAGGTCGAGCGTCGCGAACTGCTGGAAGACGCGCACCGGATCGTCGGAGGAGAGCACGGTGACAGCGCTGGTCAGCTTGATGCGCCTGGTGCGCTCGGCCGCTGCGGCAAGCGCCACGACCGGCGCCGAGGCGGCGTAGTCGGGGCGGTGGTGCTCGCCCAGTCCGAACACGTCGAGGCCGACCTGGTCGGCCAGTTCGATCTCCTCGATCAGATTGCGCAACCGCTCATGCGGGCCGATGGCGCCCGGCCCGGGTTCCGGGCTGACGTCAGCGAAAGTGTAGAGACCGAGTTCCATGCCGTGCCATCCTGATGACTTTGTTTCGATGTTTGTGCGTCGCGCTGGAGATAGCTACCCGCCCGCCGCGCCGCCAGAGGCGCGGACTGTGAACACTGCATGTCGGTTTTCGCGCGGGATTGTGACGTCTCCCAGTTGCAACAGCCCAGAATTTCATGGCTGGCATACCGTTTTGGCGCTTGAACTATCGGTTTTCGCGCGTATGTAAGCGTCGCGAATTGACTTCAGGGAAGTGGACTTGGCTATCTACAGGGAAAAAGACATTTTCGTGCGGCGCAATGCCGCGAACGAGGCAAAGAAGGCGCTTCTGGAGCGCTTCAAGTCAAAGCCGGCGGCGGACGATCCTGCAGTGCTGGCGCGACAAGCCGAACGCAAGGCAATCCTTGAGGCGCGCGCGATACGCGAAGCCGAAAAGGCCAGGCTGAAGCAGGAAAAGCTGGCCCGCGAAGCGGCTGAGAAGGCCGCGCGCGAGGCAGCTGCCGAGGCAGCGCGCATTGCCGCCGAAGAGGCGGCTGCGGCGGAGGCCAAGATCCGGGAAGCCGAAGAGAACGAGCGCATTTCCCGCTTGCTCGCCGACGAGGCCGAACGCAAGGCCAAGCGCGATGCGCGCTATGCCGCGCGCAAGGCGCGTGTCGGCCGGACGCCTCCGGGCTTCTCGGCCCGCTAACAGCGGTTTCGTTCGAAGAGCAGGTTCAGGGTCGCCAAGGGCGGCCCCGAACGCGTTTGCCGTGCGGCAAACGTCAGGCCACCAGCTTCAAGCCGACGATGCCGCAGACGATGAGGCCGATGCAGGCGAGCCGAACCACGGTCGCCGGCTCGCCGAGCAGCCAGATGCCGAGCAGCGCGGTGCCGACGGTGCCGATGCCGGTCCACACCGCATAGGCGGTGCCGACGGGCAGCGCCTTCAGCGCCAGGCCGAGCAGGCCGAGGCTGACGATCATCGAGGCGACGGTCAGCACCGTCGGCACCAGCTTAGAGAAACCGTCAGTGTATTTCAGGCCGATCGCCCAGCCGATCTCGAACAGGCCGGCGAAAAACAGGTAAATCCACGACATCGGGACGCTCCATTCGCTGCGTGCTGCCCACAAGGCGCGTTGCGGTCCAACTGTGCCGACGCGCGGAGCAGCACTGGGAGCACGGGTCGTCCCGGCCGGGTTTTGGGAGAGAAGCGAGGTCGTCCTCGCCACACTGATATAGGCAGTCCTCGGCCCAATCAACAAAACACCGGCAGCATGATCCATGCCGCCGGTTGTAAATCCGCGCCGTGACGGATCAGCCGAGGCCTATTTGTCCTTGAGCCGCGTCGCCTTCACCGGCGGCGCCTTAAGGGCCGGGGCCGCGGCGGGCTTCTTCGCGTCCTTCTTCGGCTTACGGGCTTCCTTGCCCGCCTTCATCGCACCTTTAGCCATGATTCGTTCCTCCGATTGTGGGCGATGAAGTGAAACAAGAGAAAAGCCGGACTGCAAGAGGACATTGTCGGACGCGCGTGGCGGCCTAGCCGCTGTCAACCGGTTTTCGCCGGTGAATCGCCTGTGGACCTTCGACGGCCGAGCGTTAATGCGCACCACGACGAAACGGAATCGGGCGTCGCGCTTTAAGTCTTTGTCTTGATGCTCTCCCCAAAACCGCTGCGCAGTTTTGGGCCACATGCATTAAGCTCCAGGCGTCAACCGGGACAGCGCGGCATGGCTGGGCATGGCGGATCGAAAAAGGTCATCTACGCGGCGCTTGCCGGTAATCTGGCGATCGCGTTGACCAAATTCGCCGCCGCGGCCTTCACCGGCAGTTCGGCGATGCTTTCGGAAGGCGTGCATTCGCTGGTCGACACCGGCAATGGCGGGCTGCTGCTCTACGGCATGCATCGCGCCGCCCGCCCGCCCGATCGCAGCCATCCGCTCGGCCATGGCCGCGAGCTCTATTTCTGGAGCTTCATCGTCGCCCTCCTCGTCTTCGCGCTTGGCGCCGGCGTGTCGTTCTACGAAGGCGTGGTGCACATCATGGCGCCGGAGCCGGTCGCCAATGTCATGGTCAACTATGTCGTGCTCGGCCTTTCCTTCCTGTTCGAGGGCAGTTCCTGGTATGTGGCGCTGATGGCGTTCCGCCGTGAGAAGGGCAGGCTGGGCTGGTTCGAGGCGGTGCGGCTCAGCAAGGATCCAAGCGTCTATACGGTGCTGTTCGAGGACAGCGCGGCGCTGCTCGGCCTGGTCGTCGCCTTTGCCGGCATATTGGCGGCGGAAGTCTTTGCCATGCCCGAGCTCGACGGCGCCGCCTCGATCGGCATCGCGCTGATCCTCGGCTCGACCGCGATCTTCCTGGCGCGCGAGAGCAAGGGCTTGCTCATAGGCGAGCCGGCATTGCCGGAGGTGCAGAAGAGGGTGCTGGCCATCGTGCAGCAGGATCCAGCGGTGCGGCGGGCGAACGGCGTTGTCACCGTCCATATGGGACCGCAAGAGATCGTCGCCGGCCTGAGCGTCGAGTTCGAGGACCATCTGACGGCGCCCGAGATCGAAGTCTGCGTCGAGCGGCTGGAGGCGCGGCTGAAAACCGAGATGCCGGAGATCACGCGGCTGTTCGTCAAGCCGCAGACGACCGGAACGTGGGAGCAACGCCGCAAGCTGATCGACGCCGCGTCCGGCGACCAGCCGATTTAGCCAAGTCATTGCATGGTCCGGTTGCCGCGCTAGAATCTCCAAGACTATCCAGGGAGAAGCTAGGATGAAAATCGACGGCGGGTGCCATTGCGGCGCCATCACCTACGAAGCCGAGGTCGACCCCGAAAAGACCTCGATCTGCCACTGCACGGACTGCCAGCAATTGACTGGCACAGCCTTCCGCGTGACGGTTCCAGCCCCGGAAAGCAACTATCGGATCACCAGCGGCTCGCCGAAGGTCTACATCAAGACCGGATCCTCTGGCGCCAAGCGCGCGCAGGGCTTTTGCGGCGACTGCGGCTCCCATCTCTATGCGACCTCGGTCGGCGATGGGCCGAAGATTTATGGCATCAGGGCCGGTACGTCGCGTCAGCGCGAGGAACTGATTCCGAGAAAGCAGGTCTGGCACCGCTCCGCACTGCAATGGTTGCCGGAATTCCAGGGCATGACGACCATCGAGGAGCAGTAGCGCCGCCTCAGTCGCCGTCCTCGACAACCCTCAGCCTCAACTGGCCGGTCTTGGAATCCGCCACTCTGGCGCCGGCCTCGACCCTGCCGCCGCGCGGCGCCTCCGCTTCGCCTTCGCCAAACTCCAGCGCCTCGATCTTCTGGCCGCGCTTGGTCACTTTAGACGTCGAGACCAGAATGTCGTCGATGTCCTTGGCCGACTGGGTAAAATGCGTCTGCAGCCGGCGTACCCGCTCGTCGACACGCCCCACATCCTCCATCAGCCGGATCACCTCGCCCTGGATCAGATGCGCCTGCTCGCGCATGCGGGCATCCTTCAGGATTGCCTGGATGACCTGGATCGACAGCATCAACAGCGACGGCGAGACGATGACGACGCGGGCCCGGTGCGCCTTCTGCACCACCGCCTCGAAATTCTCGTGAATCTCGGCGAATACCGATTCCGAGGGCACGAACATGAAGGCGGTGTCCTGCGTTTCGCCCTGGAGCAGGTATTTGTCGGCGATATCGCGGATATGCACCTCGATATCGCGCCGGAAGGCCTGCGCCGCGGTCTTCTGCATCTCCGCGCCTTCGGCGGCGCGGATGGCGTTCCAGGCCTCCAGCGGGAATTTGGCGTCGATGGCGAGCGACGGTGCGCCGTTCGGCATACGCACCAGGCAGTCCGGCCGGCTGCCGTTCGACAAGGTCGCCTGGAATTCATAGGCACCATGCGGCAGGCCATCGGCGACGATCGTCTCCATGCGCGACTGGCCGAAGGCGCCGCGCGTCTGCTTGTTGGAGAGGATCGCCTGCAGCTGCACGACCTGGCCGGCGAGCGACTGGATGTTGCCTTGCGCGGTATCGATCACCGCCAGCCGTTCCTGCAGCTTGGCCAGGCTCTCATGCGTCGATTTGGTCTGCTCGGTCATGGTCTGGCCGATGCGGCCGGTCATGGCGTCGAGACGCTGGCCGATCGACTGGGTGAGCTCGGCCTGCCGCGCCCCGAACACTTCGGCGATAGCACCCATGCGCCCCTGCATCTCGGCCTGGGCCTGCAGGATGCCAGCCATCCGCGCCTCGGCGTCGCGTGCATGGTCGGCGGCCTCCGCCGCGGCGATCGTGCGTGCCTTGGCCGAGCGCCACAGCGCGATGACCAGCGCAACGAAGAGGCCGAGGAACAGGATCGCTCCGAAGGCCAGCATATGGCCGAGCGTGAGCGTGCTGGCGCCGAGCCGGGCCACGGGTTCGGAAAGGATGGAGCTCAGGTCGTTCATAAGGGCAGCATAGATGATTCGGCCCCCCGGCACAGATCAAAACGTGAACAGGTCAAAGCTGCCCCGGTTGACGCTTTTCGCATGACGTCTTAGGTGAGACGCCATGTCGATCAAGCCACTTGTCATTCTACCTGATCCCGTCCTGCGCCAGGTGTCCAAACCGGTCGAGCGCGTCGACGCGCCCTTGCGCAAGCTGGCTGGCGACATGCTGGACACCATGTATGACGCGCCGGGCATCGGCCTGGCGGCCATCCAGATCGGCGAGCCGCTGCGCATGCTGGTCATCGACCTTGCCAAGGAGGACGAGACGCCGGCGCCACATGTCTTCATCAATCCGGAAATCCTCGAAAGCTCCGACCAGCGTTCCGTCTATGAGGAAGGCTGCCTGTCGATTCCGGATTACTATGCCGAGGTCGAGCGTCCCGCCGCGGTGCGGGTGAAGTATCTCGACCGCGACGGCAAGCTGCAGGAGATGCAGGCCGAAGGGTTGATGGCGACCTGCCTGCAGCATGAGATCGACCATCTCAACGGCGTGCTGTTCATCGACCACATCTCGAAGCTGAAGCGCGACATGGTCGTGAAGAAATTCAGGAAGCTCGCCAGGGACAAGGCGCCGGGCAAGCTGGTGGGCTAGGGGGTACCGTTTCTTGAGTCTGGGTGCAGATATTGATATCATTGATATCAATCTGAGGCACGCTGATGGGTGACATGCTGATCAGGGGTATTCCCGAACCTTTGAAACGTGAAATCGAGCAGGCGGCCCGCATCGGCGGCCAAAGCCTGTCGGGCAAGGCCATCGATCTCCTGCGCAAGGGCATCATCGCTGAGAAGGAAGCCCGGTCGGCGCCCGGTCTTTCGGCGTGGGATTCCATTCGCTCGGTGTTCGACGCCGAAGCCAGCGACGAATTTGTCGAAACCATGGATGAAATCGAAGCGGAGCGGAAACGAGACTTCGGCCGCCCGCCAGAGGATTTCGAGTGATCGTCCTCGACACCAACGTCATTTCCGAGACCAGCAAGCCTAAGCCCGACGAGAATGTGGTCGGGTGGTTTCGCAGACAGGATCTGCTTGCACTCCATCTATGCGGCCCGGTTGTAATGGAACTGTTCTTCGGCGCGGAACGGGTTTTGAACAGGACCGGGTCGGAACGCTATGTTCGTCAACTCGACCAATTGATTTCGCAGCAGTTTGACGGCCGTGTCGTCGATTTCTCCGGTTCGATCCCTGCGCTTGCTGGGAAGCTGCGTGCTGCACGGGAGGCAGTGGGGCGTCCCATCAGCCTCTCTGACGCCATGATTGCCGCCATATGTCTGGCCCACGACGCCACGCTCGCAACGCGCGACGTGCGCGATTTCGACGGGCTTGACCTGAAGCTTGTAAACCCTTTTGAAGTGGGCGCCTAAGCCAGCACGAAAATAGGATTGCACGACAAAATGTCGCTTCGCGTCATCTTCATGGGCACGCCGGAATTTTCCGTGCCGACGCTGCGCGCGATTGCCGAAGCGGGTCACGAGATCGTCGCCGTCTACACCCAGCCGCCACGCGCCGCCGGCCGGCGCGGGCTTGAGTTGACGCCGTCGCCGGCGCAGCGCGAGGCAGAGCGGCTGGGCATAGAGGTGCGCACCCCGGCCTCGCTCAAGGGCGAGGCCGAGCAGCGGGCTTTTGCCGATTTGCGGGCCGATGTTGCGGTGGTCGTGGCCTATGGATTGCTGCTGCCGAAAGCCATTTTGGACGCGCCCCGGCTCGGCTGCCTGAACGGTCATGCCTCGCTTCTGCCGCGCTGGCGCGGTGCCGCTCCCATCCAGCGCGCCATCATGGCCGGCGATGCCGAAACCGGCATGATGGTGATGCGCATGGAAGAAGGTCTGGACACCGGCCCGGTGGCGTTGCTTGAAAAATGCGCCATCGAACCCGATATGACCGCCGGCGAACTGCATGACCGCCTCATGGCGATAGGCGCTTCGCTGATGGCCGAAGCGCTCGCGCAGTTGGGGATAAATTGTCTGACATTTACCCAACAGGCGACAGCGGGGGTGACCTACGCCCGAAAGATCGATAAATCGGAGACACGCGTAGATTGGACGCGGCCTGCCGGCGAAGTCCACAATCACATTCGCGGCCTCTCGCCCTTTCCGGGCGCGTGGTGCGAGGTCGAAATTGGCGGCCGCATGGAGCGGCTGAAACTGCTTCGTTCGACGCTCTCGGATGGCGTCGGCGAGTCGGGAGGAATTCTCGATGACCGGCTGACGGTCGCCTGCGGGTCAGGCTCGGTCCGGCTGGTCGAAGTTCAACGGGCGGGCGGAAAGCCCGCCGCCGCGCAGGAGTTTTTGCGCGGGGCCAAGATCGGAAAAGGAACGAAACTCTCATGAGCATGATGTCGATACGCGCGGCGACGCCGCGGGATCGCGAGGCGATCCGCCTCGTCGAAGAGCATGCCTTCGGCCAGCAGGCGGAGGCCGGCCTGGTCGACGCGCTGGTCACCGGCGGCGATGCCGTCGTCGAACTGGTGGCGGAAGAGGACGGCCAGGTGGTCGGCCATATCCTGTTCTCCAGGCTTTTTGTGCAGAACGGCGGCAGGCAGTTTGCCGCGGTGGCGCTGGCGCCGCTGGCGGTCGAGCCGTCCTTCCATGGCACCGGTATCGGCGGCGCCCTGATCCGCGAGGCGCATGTCCGCCTCAAGGAAGCCGACGAGCGGCTTGCCGTGGTGCTCGGCGACCCTGCCTACTACGGTCGCTTCGGCTACAGCCATGCGCGCGCCGAAAAATTCGAGAGCGAGTATCAGGGCGAGGCGCTGCAGGCACTGGCCTGGGGCGCTGCACCCGAGGGCGGCAAGCTGGTCTACGCTTCGGCCTTCACCGCGCTTGCCGCCTAGGCGGCAAGCAAAGGCCTCCATGCCGCGTTTTCGCCTCGATATCGAATATGACGGCAGCCAATTCGCCGGCTGGCAGCACCAGGCGGATCAGCCTTCGGTGCAGCAGGCGATCGAACTGGCGATCGAGAAATTCTGCGGCGAGCAGGTCAGGCTGCGCGCCGCAGGCCGCACTGATGCCGGCGTGCATGCCACCGCCCAGGTGGCGCATGTTGACCTCGCCAGGGCCTGGTCGGGCGACAAGGTGCGCGACGCCGTCAACGCCCATCTGCAGGCGGCTGGCGCGCGCATCGCCGTCTTGGAGGCGGGTATCGTTGCCGACGATTTCGACGCCCGCTTCTCCGCCACCGGCCGGCACTACCTCTACCGCATCCTCAACCGCCGTGCGCCGGCGGCGCTGGAAAAGGGCAAGGTCTGGTGGGTGCCGAAACGGCTCGACGCCGAGGCCATGCACGACGCGGCGAAAGTTCTGCTCGGCCGCCATGACTTCACCACCTTCCGCTCGACACAGTGCCAGGCCGAAAGCCCGGTTCGCACGCTCGACCGGCTGGATGTCAGCCGCTCCGGCGACCTGATCGAGGTGCGAACCTCCGCGCGCTCCTTCCTGCACAACCAGGTGCG
Source organism: Mesorhizobium sp. M4A.F.Ca.ET.050.02.1.1 (assembly GCF_003997725.1). Taxonomy (NCBI): domain Bacteria; kingdom Pseudomonadati; phylum Pseudomonadota; class Alphaproteobacteria; order Hyphomicrobiales; family Phyllobacteriaceae; genus Mesorhizobium; species Mesorhizobium sp. M4A.F.Ca.ET.050.02.1.1. Next base: position 5,751 of record NZ_RZSG01000070.1, on the reverse strand, counting down.
CTCGATGGTTGGCTCACTGAGGCGCGTCGGCGACGGCTCATGGACCGCTGCCGATCTCAAGGCGGCGCTCGACGCGCAAGACCGCGCCGCCTGCGGCCAGGTGGCGCCGCCCGACGGCCTGTTCCTCATTGGCGTCGACTATCCGGAAGGATCCTAGCCCTCTACCCTGGTGGGTATGGTGATGCCGAGCAGCGCCTGCAGCCCGAACAGCACGACCAGCGAGGCCACGAACATGCCGGCGAAGACCGCGGTGCCGACGGCGGCCCCCCTGCCGATCACGGCATTGGTCATGCGCCAGGTCAGTATCATCGAGACTGCGAACAGGAGCAGCGACACCAACCCCGGGACCTCGTTGGTCGAGGGCAGGAAAAGCCGGATCAGCGCCGACGGCAGCATCAGCCAGGCGATGATCGCCGACGCCCAGTTGCTGGCGACGACATAGTGGACGAACCGGCCGCCGATGCCGACGCGCGGCGCGACCAGCGCCAGGCCGACCAGCGGCAGCACCCAGGAGCCAATGTCGACCGTCGCCAGCCTGAGCAGCATGCTGAAGCGTCCGGCGAAGGCGTTCGGATCGCCGATCTCGTTGGCGATGCCGACCCAGCCGACGATCAGCGCCGGCGCCGCCACGACGATGGCGAAGAAGGAATTCCAGAAGCCGTCCGCCGACAGGTCGAGCAGGCGCAGCCCGTCGACCTTGCCGAGCATCAGCCGCCAGGCGCCGGCCAGCGACGCGTAGGTTTCGTCAGCCGACAGCACGGTCCTGCCCGAACCAGTCTTCGATGAAGCGCTGATAGATCCCGGTCAGCGTCTCGAGGTCGGCAAGCGCGACGCGTTCGTCGACCATATGCATGGTCTGGCCGACCAGTCCGAACTCGACCACCGGGCAATAGTCCTTGATGAAGCGTGCGTCCGACGTGCCGCCGGAGGTGGAGAGCGCCGGCTTCCTGCCGACCGTCGCCTTGACCGAACTGCTCAGCGTGTCGATCAGCCGCTCGTCGCGGGTCAGGAAGACGTGGCTCGGCCGGTTGCGCCAGACGAGCTCGTAGTCGACCGGGGCCTTCTTGCCTGGCCGGTACTTCTTGCGCCCGGCCGCCTGGTCGAGGCGGTTGTGGATCTCGGCCTGGATGGTCTCGGCCGTCCACGTGTCGTTGAAGCGGATGTTGAAGGTGGCCGTCGCCTTGGCCGGGATGACGTTGGTGGCCGGATTGCCGACGTCGATCGAGGTGACCTCCAGATTGGTCGGCTGGAAATCCTTCGTCCCCTTGTCGAACACCGGATGGAGCAAGGCGTCGACCAGGCTGACCAGCCCGCGCACCGGATTGTCTGCAAGCTGCGGATAGGCGGCGTGGCCCTGGCGCCCGTTGACGGTCACGCTGCCGGAGATTGAGCCGCGCCGGCCGATCTTGATCATGTCGCCGAGCGTGTCCGGATTGGTCGGCTCGCCGACGATCGCGGCATCCCATTTCTCGCCTTTGCCCGCCGCCCATTCGAGCAGCTTCACCGTGCCGTTGATCGCCGGCCCCTCTTCGTCGCCGGTGATCAGCAGCGAGACCGAGCCCTTCGGCCCGCCCGCCTTCTCGACATGGCGCGCCACCGCGGCGATGAAGCAGGCGATGCCGCCCTTCATGTCGACGGCGCCGCGGCCATACATTTCGCCATTGGCGACCTCGGCGGCGAAGGGCGGGTGCGTCCAGGCCGCCGCGTCGCCAACCGGCACGACGTCGGTATGGCCGGCGAACATCAGATGCGGTCCGTTGCCGGAGCGCCTTGCATAAAGGTTCTCGATGTCCGGCGTGCCGTCTTCCGAGAACACCGGACGCTCGACGGCGAAGCCGAGCGGCTTCAGCATTGTCTCAAGCGCGGCGAGCGCGCCGCCTTCGGCGGGCGTCACCGAGGGGCAGCGGATCAGGGCGGCAAGATTTGCGGCGGGGTCGGTGGGCAATTTCATGGACAAAGCGATAATCGAAAGCGAAAGGCCTGTCACGACCAGACGTCATGGCCGGCCATGGCGCCGACATTATGGTTTTCACGTCGTATAGTCGCAGACCAAGGTGAGACTATCGCATGGCCAGGGAAGAAAAGACCATCGCCATTGCCGGCGCCGGCAGTATCGGCTGCTATGTCGGCGGCTGCCTTGCGCTTGCCGGACGCAAGGTGGCTTTGCTGGCGCGCCCGCGCGTCGAGGCGGCGTTGCGCAAGGATGGCTTGCGGGTCAGCGACCTCGATTGCCGCGACCGCCGCATCGCGCCCGCGGCGCTTTCCGTCACCGCCGATCCGGCTGAGGCCCTGGGCGGCGCAGACATCGTCCTGGTGACGGTCAAGAGCGGCGCCACCGAGGAGATGGCGGCGCTCGTTGCGGCGCATGCCAGCCCGGAAGCGGTGGTGGTCAGCCTGCAGAACGGCGTCGACAATGCCGAGAAACTGCGGGCAAGGCTTGCCGGGCGACGGGTGCTTGCCGGCATGGTGCCGTTCAATGTCGTGCAGTCCCCGGATGAGGCGCCGTTTCACGTGCATCGCGCCAGCGAGGGCAAGGTGATGCTCGAGGACGGCGTGGCGGGCCTTGCCGACCTTCTCGATGTCGAGGGGCTCGCGGTCGAAACGCATGCCGACATGACGGCGGTGCTGTGGGGCAAGCTGCTGATGAACCTCAACAACGCTTTGGTGGCGCTGTCCGGACTGCCGTTGGCAACCGAGTTGGCCGACCGCCGCTGGCGGCTGATCCTGGCCGTCCAGATCGATGAGGCGCTGGCGACGTTGAAGGCTTGCCGAATTCGGCCGGCGCGCATTGCCGGCCTGCGCCCGGCGCTGCTGCCCTGGGCGCTCAAACTGCCCGACTGGCTGTTCCGGCGGCTGGCGCGGCGCATGCTGGCCATCGACCCCGAGGCGCGCTCGTCCATGTGGGACGATCTGCAGCGTGGACGGCCGACGGAGATCGGCGAATTGCAAGGCGCGGTGCTCGCTCTCGCCGAAAAGGCGGGCGTTCCGACACCCTTGACGGCACGGGTCGCGGCCCTGGTGCGCGAGGCCGAGCAGCAAAAGCGCGGCTCGCCCCGGCTGCCTCCGGAAGCGGTCACACCTGATCGTCGATCAGGGTGATTTTCTGCCAGATCTTGCGCGACAGGTTGGACGCCAGGTTCTCGACGTCGTTGACGCCGTCGATGACCACGGCGTCATTGACGGACTGGGCGAACAGCGCCGCGATCTTGCCGGTGATCGACAGCATCTCCGAGCAATAGTCGAGGTAGCGGGCGAGGTCGGCGGCATTGGTGATGCGGGCCGGCGAATGCGAGGTCGGCTTGAAATTCGCCGACAGCGTCGCCGGGTCCTTGGTCAGCTGGTGCATGTCGATGACATGGATCAGCGAACGCAGGCCGTGCAGCTGGCGAAACACCTGCTTGCGCTTGATGCGCTCCTCGGTTCTGATCAGCGCCAAGAAGCCGATCACGGCGAGGATGATCATGTTGAGCGAGGCTTCGATGCCTTGCACCGACTGCAGGGCGTCGCTGGTCCGCGAAAGCCGGTCGAGCGGCAGGATGGTGCCGACGAAGACGAACACCAGCGCACCGGCAATGACGGCGGCGGCGATGAGGCCGCGCAGCCACCAGAGCGGCGCTTCCAGCGCCTTGGCGCCCTTTGCCAGGTCGCGCGACAGCGACACCAGCTCGGCGGCGACGCCGCGCAGGCCGGCATCGGGAAACCGCTCGGCGACGCGCTCCTCCAGCCGCTCGGCGGTCTCGATGATCAGCTTCGGATCAAGCGTGCGGTAGCGCATGGCGAGGATCGTCGCTCAGGAATCGGCTGGCGCGTTGGTGCGCCTGCCATAGCGGTTGGGGCCGGGCTGCCCCGGAAACAGGCAAAGCACGAGGAAGGCGACGATCGAGACGACCGGCACGAACAGCACCAGCGCCGCGATCCCGGGCTTGTCGAGATCGTGCAGCCGCTTCACCGCCAGAACGATGTTCGACCATAGCGAGCCGATGAAGGCGATGAAGAAGATGAACGACCACATGTTGCTCTCGGGCGAGCCTTCTGGCACCAGCGTGAAGCGATACAGAGGAAATGCCTGGACGATGGCGACCAGCAATCCGCCGAGAAAATAGGCCGCGCGGCTGACGCGGCCCGAGGTTTTGAAGAAAAGCCAGGTAAGGTCGGATTTTTCAGGCAAGCGGATCCGGTCCATACTGATTGGCGCCCCTGGTGCCTTCAAGGATGCCGAGTTCGACCAGCAACCAGATGCCGCCGATGATAGGTATAAGGCCGATCAGCGTCCACCAGCCCGACTTGTTACGGTCGTGCCAGCGTTTGGCATAGAGGGCAATCGCGAAATAGATCGACGCCAGCGAGACGAGGACGCCGATGATGCCGATCTGGCCGCCGCTGGCCGTAGTGAAACGCGTGCCGAGGATCGCGTCGAGAATGAAGGCAATGATGGCGATGACAATGAATACACCGATGCCAGCCCAGAACTTGGCGCGGTTGATGCGACCCTCGAAGCTTGTCAGAAGATACTTCCAGTCCATGACGCCCCTCCGTGTTGAACCAGCGCGACGGATTGTCGCGCCGGCGGAGGGTGCGTCCGTTTCCCGAAAAGATCAATCGCGAAGCAGTTCGTTGATCGAGGTCTTGGAGCGGGTCTTGGCGTCGACCCGCTTGACGATGACTGCGCAGTAGAGGCTTGGGCCGGGTTCGCCGTTGGGCAGCGGCTTACCCGGCATCGAGCCGGCGACGACAACCGAATTGGCCGGCACTTCGCCATAGAAGACCTCGCCGGTGGCGCGGTCGACGATCTTGGTCGACTGGCCGATGAACACGCCCATGCCGAGCACCGAGCCCTCGCGCACGATACAGCCCTCGACCACTTCCGAGCGCGCGCCGATGAAGCAATTGTCCTCGATGATGGTCGGACCGGCCTGCATCGGCTCCAGCACGCCGCCGATGCCGACGCCGCCCGACAGATGCACGTTCTTGCCGATCTGGGCGCAGGAGCCGACCCCGACCCAGGTGTCGACCATGGTGCCCGAATCGACATAGGCGCCGACATTGACGAAGGACGGCATCAGCACGGCGCCCGGCGCGACGTAGGCCGAGCGGCGCACGATCGACGACGGCACGGCGCGGAAGCCGGCCTTCTCGAAATCGACCGCGCTCCAGCCGTCGAACTTCGACGGCACCTTGTCCCACCACACCGCCTGGCCCGGACCGCCCTTGATGATCTCCATCGGGTTCAGCCGGAAGGAAAGCAGCACCGCCTTCTTCAGCCACTGGTTGACATGCCACTTGCCGTCGGCCTGGCGCTCGGCGACGCGGGCAGCGCCGCGGTCGAGCAGGTCGAGCGCCGCCTCGATGGCATCGCGCGTCTCGCCGCGGGTCGCGGTCGAAATCGCGTCGCGCTCGTCAAAAGCCTTCTCGATGGTCTTTTCGAGGCTCGCCAGATCGGGCTTTGACATCAATTCGCTCCGTTACCAAGCTGTTAAGGGACAGCGCCTTAACCTGTTTCAAAGTCGCGCCGACCCAAGCAGGCTTCGTTCGCTTCGCGAAATTGCCTGCCTCAGTCTTTGCCTATCGCAGGTTCTTGTCGCAAAACCGCGGGACACTTTTGCGGAACCTGCTTATGTGAAGGTCGGATAGGGGTCAATCGCGACTGCGTCACGGGACGGCGCAAGTGGAGAAAATGGACGGGTGGATTTGATGACTCCCATGGAAAAGGCGGGATGGACGCCGCTGCCGCATTCGGATGAGGATCTGGAG
>NZ_RZSG01000709.1:0-3122 GCF_003997725.1 Mesorhizobium sp. M4A.F.Ca.ET.050.02.1.1 | reverse complement strand
GGTGAACAGGATGTCGCGCCAGACGTTGCGCAAACTGCCCGTCTCGCGCGACATCCTGTTCACCATCCGCATCCATCTCGACCCGCTCAAGGTGCTGGCACGCCATCCCGACAGGGCGACGCTCGCGGCATCCTTCGCCGCACAGCTGGAGGCGCTCGACGCGGATGAAGGCATGGGCGTCGATATCGCCGTCGGCGAAGCGTGTGGGGCGGTTGGTGGCGCGGTCGATGCGCTGGAGGTTGGAGAGCGGATGGTAGAGGGCGTCGCCGGCCTGGATCGACCAGTTGTAGCGCTCCACCGCCTGACCCTGAAGACCGTCGAACATGCGGTTGATCAATTCTGCCGGACGCGTGCCGGGCCCGAACCCCGGCACCGGCGCATGGATCTGCTGCAGCGGCTTGCCGAATTTTTCCAGGAGCGACCAGGACGAAGGAAAGCAGAGCGAGCCGGCGGCCAGGCGCCAGCCGCTTTCATCCCGGCGCATCAGGATCAGATCCTCCTGGACGAGCAGGGATGCCTGAACGAGCGGCGCCGCGCGCAGGGCCGCAGTCGGTCCGCCACCGTTCTCGTCGCCGATCACGGCGGCGCCGGAGCCGCCATCGCGATGGGTCCCGGGGTGTTTCGCCGCGAGATAGGCTGCGAGGAGATCGAGCACCTCTCGCTGGGCCTCGCGTGTGCCATCCTCCTCGACGAAGACCTTTTCGGGAATCTCCGCGTAGAGCCGGCGCTTCTCGGCGAGATGAGGCAAGAGACATTCGTCGACATCGATCCACTCGTCGAGGCCGAGCGGCTTCAGCCCGATGGTGAAGGGTTTCGACGAACCGTCATAGGGCGTATGGGCGGGCCCGTTCATGCTTCCTTGAACGCGTCGAGTTGAGCGGCGGTCATTCTCGCCGTGAATTCAGTGATGTCATAGTCGGCGGCGCCGGCTTGGGCGAAGGGATCGGCGGCCAGCTTGGCGTCCAACACGTCGCGCGGGCCGCGCGCTATGATGATGCCGCCGGTTCTTGGCCGCTTTGGACCGGAGATGACGAAGATACCCTCCGCATAGCATGCTTTCAGCCACTCGACATGTGCAGCTTGCAGCCGATCGATCTCGGTAAGCGGCACCTTGTAGTTCAGCGACACGACGAACATCATTCTCTCCAGACCTGCGTCAGGCCAACCGTGCGGGGATAAGGCCGCGCAGCGAATTGCCGACGAAGATCGCCTTCGCCGACTTCAGATCGTCTAGGGTGTAGATCGCTTCGCGGGCGCGGCCTTCATCCAGAAGCTCGCCGCGCAATACGCCAGGCAAGAGACCGCAGTCGAGCCGGGGCGTTGCCAGCACGCCGTCGCCGAAATCGGCGAAGAGATTGGTGATCGTACCCTCGCAGAGTTCGCCGCGTTCGTTGGCGAGCAGCACCTCGTCCGCGCGGCTGGCGAGATATTCGGCGCGCGCCCGCTGGTAGGTGTCGCGGCGGCTGGTCTTGTGGCGAAGCAAAGTGTCGCCGGAATCGAGCCGGACCCGCGCCAGTTGCAGGCGCCAGACCTTGTCGGCGGCGAGCGGCTCATAGCGCTGCGCGGCAGCCGTCACCTCGCCATTGCGCGCCAGGACCAGACGGGTGCGCAAGGCGATCGTTTGCCGGCCAACCGTGTCCGTCAGCACTTCGCCGACCCGTTGCGGTTCACAGGCAAAGCCCAGCTCGGCCGCCGAAGCATAGAGCCGCGCAAGGTGACGATCGAAGCGCAGGAAGCCGGGGCCCGGCTCCCAACGCATGGTCTCGATCAGCTCGAAATCGGCACGGTCCCTGTCGCGAAGCGGGCTTTCAAGAGACACTCCTGATACTCCTCCTCGGCGGTGGAATCGAAGACGACGCCGCCGCCGACATTGTAGACGGCCTCGCCGCTGGAAAAGAGCGAAATGGTGCGGATCGCCACGGAAAAGCGCATTGTGCCGCCGGGTGCGATCCAGCCGATGGCGCCGCAATAGACGTCGCGCGGTGTGCCCTCGAGATCGTGCAGTATCTCCATGGCGCGGATTTTCGGCGCGCCGGTGATCGAGCCGCAGGGGAACAGCGCCGCGAGGATGCGGCGGATGCCGACGTCCGGTAACAGCCGGGCCCGCACGCGGCTCACCATCTGGTGCACGGTCGGATAGGTCTCTATGCGGAACAGTTCCGGCACCTCCAGTGTGCCAACCTCGCTGATCAGCGAGATGTCGTTGCGCAGCAGGTCGACGATCATGCGGTTCTCGGCCTGGTTCTTCTCGTCCTTGCGCAGGAACGATTTCAGCCGCGCGTCCTCGGCCCTGGTCGCGCCGCGCGGCGCCGTGCCCTTCATCGGATGCGTCTCGATCATCCCTTCGGCGTCGATTTCGAAGAAGAGCTCGGGCGATCGCGAGAGCACCACCGGATCGCCGAGCGAAATCAGCGCGCCGTATTTCACCGGCTGGCGTTCGGTGAGCGAGTCGAAGGCGGCGAGCGGATCGCCGGACCACTGCGCGCGCACGGGGAAGGTCAGATTGCCCTGGTAGCAGTCACCCCTGCGGATGTGGTCGTGCAACCGCGCAAAGCGCTTCGCATAGTCCTGCGCCGACCAGGCCGCCCGGGCGTCGAAGATCGGGCCGTTGGTCGCCGGACCGGCGCGGCGTGGCACCGCCTGCTCGACGGGAGCATCGAAGACGCCGAAGCACACCAGCGGCGCGCGCCGACCCTCAGGAAGCAATGGCACCAGTTTTGGCTCGAGCAGGTAGCCAGCCTCGTAGGAGAGGTATCCTGCCAGCCATTTGCCGGCGTCGGCTGCCGCCTGCGCGGCTTCGAGCGCCGGCAGGAAATCGTCCGCGTCGCGCGCCACGATGATCTCGGCCGGTTGGTCGAAGACCAACTGGCGGCCGCTCTCGTCGTTGCGGAAAATAGCGGAGGGCAGGGACATTGCTCGGGTGTTCGGTCGGTGGCGCCAGCGATCGCTCTATATGGGGTCTTGGTGGCGCGCAATCGAGGGAGCGGCGTCCTGGGACGCAAAGGCGGCTGGAGCAAAGGAAGGCGGCGGTGCCCAGGACTGGCACCGGCGCTGTCACATGCCCGAAGGCGAAGCGGGATCAGGTGTTGCTGGCGGTTCCCGCGGGCGGGGAGCGGCGGGGG
>NZ_RZSG01000708.1:0-3126 GCF_003997725.1 Mesorhizobium sp. M4A.F.Ca.ET.050.02.1.1 | reverse complement strand
GCAAAAGGCAAAAGCCCGCCGATCCCGGCAAGGTCACCGAACGCCCCGCGTCCTATCGGCAGCCTCAATTCCAGCAGGATGAGCCGCCTCGGCGGCAACCGATGTACCCCGCTCAGCGGGCGCGGGCCTACGACGATGAGCCCGGTTTTCGGCCGGCACGGCCCGAACAGACAGCGCCGGCTGGCTATGCCAATCCGTCGCCAGCGGCGCAGCCCGGCGGGCAGGGGGCCTACCGGGATCAATTGTCGCCGCAGGTGCAAGACACCGAGGACCAGCAGGGCCAGATCGACGAAATCCGCGAAAGCCTGCGCGAATTCCGCGAAGCGGTGCGCGAGCTCACCGAAAGCCGTTCGAACCGCCGCTATTTCTAAATCCCGCCCCATCCGATAAAAGCGGCCGGTTTCGAGTTTACGGCATGCGACGGCGTTTTGACGGGATTGCCCGTCGGAATTTTCGTGAAAATGCCGCTCGGCATATCGCCCGAACCGCGCGGGTTTCGGGTCTGTGAAACAATGGGACAAGGCGGTCGCATGAATCCCAAGGGATGCGACGTGCGCTGATGGAAGAGTTGAAGGTGGTTCATGGCCGAAGTGATTGACGGAAAGAGCGTCGCCGAAGACGTGGTTGGCAAGGTCAAGGCGCTGACCGCGGAACTGGCGGGCAAGGGCGCGACGAAGCCCGGCCTCGCCGTGGTGATCGTCGGCGAGGATCCGGCGAGCCAGGTCTATGTCGCCTCTAAGTCTCGCACCGCCAAGGAATGCGGCTTCCACTCGCTGCAGCACACGCTGCCGGCCGAGACCTCGGAGGCCGAATTGCTCAAGATCATCGGGGATCTGAACGCAGACCCGTCGATCCACGGCATCCTGGTGCAGTTGCCGCTGCCCGGCCACATCGATTCCGGCAAGGTCATCCAGACCATCGCGCCGGAGAAGGATGTCGACGGCTTCCACTTCATCAATGTCGGCAAGCTCGGCACCGGCGAGCTGGAGACGGCCTTCGTGCCCTGCACGCCGGCCGGCTCGATGCTCCTGATCGAGCGCGTGCGCGGCAAGGACCTCTCCGGCCTCAACGCCGTCGTCGTCGGCCGCTCCAACATCGTCGGCAAGCCGATGGCCAACCTTTTGCTTGCCGCCAATTGCACCGTCACCATCGCCCACAGCCGCACCAAGGACCTGCCGGCGCTTGCCCGCACCGCCGACATCCTGGTCGCCGCCGTCGGTCGTCCGGAAATGGTCAAGGGCGACTGGGTCAAGCCCGGCGCCACCGTCATCGATGTCGGCATCAACCGCATCGCCGCGCCGGAGAAGGGCGAGGGCAAGAGCCGCCTCGTCGGCGACGTCGCCTATGCCGAAGCCGCCAAGGCGGCCGGCGCCATCACGCCGGTGCCTGGCGGCGTCGGGCCGATGACCATTGCCATGCTGATGGCGAACACTGTAGCTTCCGCCTACCTTGCGGCCGGGTTGAAGCGGCCGTCCTTCTGACCGGGAAGCAGTCTACTTGCCGAACCATTCAATTCCCATCGAACGGCCGGTCGCGAACGATTCCGTTCAGGGTGGTCGTCAGTTCGGGTTCCTGCTGGTCGACAAGTTTTCGATGTTCTCGCTGGCCGCGGCGATCGACTGCTTTCGCTCGGCCAACCGCTTGCTTGGCCGCGATGTCTATGGCTGGACGACCATATCGGCGGATGGCGACGCCGTCATGGCCTCGAACGGCCTCCCGCTGAAGATCGATTATTCCGTCGCTGATATGCCGCCGGTCGACATCCTGTTCGTGTCGGTCGGCCTCTCCATCGAATTCCCGGGCAAGAGCAAGGTGCTGGCGGCGCTGCGCAGCTGGGGCAGGCGGGGCAATGCGCTCGGCGCGCTGTCGGTCGGCTCCTATCTGCTTGCCGAGGCCGGCCAGCTCGACGGCTATCGCTGCACCATCCATTGGGAGAACCGCGCCGGCTTCATGGAGCGTTTCCCGGACATCAACTGCACCGGCAATGTCTTCGAGATCGACCGCAAGCGTTACACCTGCGCCGGCGGCACCACCTCGATCGACCTGATGCTGGAGATCGTGCGCACGGATTTCGGCTCCAACCTCGCCAACGGCGTCGCCAACCAGTTCCAGCACGAGCGTATCCGCTCGGCCGGCGACCGCCAGCGCGTCGGCCCGGAACGCGACCTCACCGGCAAGTCGGAGAAGCTCAGGCGCATCGTCGAGCTGATGGCCGATCACCTCGACGAGCCGCTGTCGGCGGTGCAGCTTGCCAAGTCGGCGGGCCTGTCGGTGCGCCAGGTCGAGCGCCTGTTCCTGCGCCATTTGAGCGTCACCCCGGGGCGTTACTACATGAGGCTCAGGCTCGAGCGGGCGCGCGAACTGCTGCGCCAGACCAACATGCCGATCCTCGACGTGGCGATCGCCACCGGCTTCACCTCGCACTCCTATTTCGCGCAGAGCTATCGGCTGCAGTTCGGCCGACCGCCGTCGGAAGAGCGCCGCACCACCTACTGAGCATGAGCCGCCGTCCCTGGTGCCTGTGCGCAAGGCCGTGTGCGGACTTGTGTCCCAAGGCCGGGTCAAATACCTTTCCCGCCGCGGACCAGAGGGGTTTCCTAGGAGAGTTTCATGATGCGATTGGCACGGAGCGTCGCCACGGCGATCCTCCTTTTGTCGACGACCACGCTTGGCCTTGCCGCCAACAAGGTCATCATCATTCTTGATGCCTCGGGCTCGATGTGGGCGCAGATCGACGGCAGGCCGAAGCTCGAGATCGCCCGCGAATCGCTGCGTACCGTGCTGCAGTCGGTGCCGGCCGACGACGAGATAGGCTTCATGGCCTACGGCCATCGCCAGAAGGGCAGTTGCGAGGACATCGAGCTGATCGTGCCGCCGCAGGCGGGTTCGGCGAGCGCCATTTCGGCCGCCGCCGACAGCATGAAGTTCGTCGGCAAGACGCCGCTGACAGCAGCCGTCAAGCAGGCGGCCGAGGCGCTGAAATACACCGAAGACAAGGCAACCGTCGTCCTCATCACCGACGGGCTCGAGACCTGCGGCGGCGACCCTTGCGCGCTCGGCAAGGAACTGGAGGCTTCCGGCGTCGACTTCACCGCTGACGTCGTCGGCTTCGGCCTGACCGCCGAC
>NZ_RZSG01000707.1:0-3126 GCF_003997725.1 Mesorhizobium sp. M4A.F.Ca.ET.050.02.1.1 | reverse complement strand
CTTTGCGGGGCAGGCCCTCGGGCCCGCCCCGCAAAGCGGCGGAGCAACGCCTGAAGCGTAAGAACTGTCCTGATTCTGGCTCAGGAAGATGACAGAAAGGACGCGTTGGAGGTGTGACCTAACACGAGCTTGGACACTGGACCGGCCACCCGAGGCGACTCGCGCGCGACCTGTCCGGCTCCTTCGGGTCCAACACCTATGCGCGCGAGGAACTGGTCGCCGAAATCGCATCAGCCTTCATCTGCAGCAGTCTCGGCATCGAGCCGAGCGTGCGCCATGCCGACTACATCGGCTCATGGCTGACGGTTTTGCGCGAGGACAACCGCGCCATCTTCCGCGCCGCAAGCCATGCCTCGAAAGCCGCCGATTTCCTGCTTGGCCGCAATGTCGATGTCGAAGGCGAGGCACATGCCGAAACCGCCTATGGGAGCGCGCAATCCTCACACGCGACCGCCTTGCGCCTCTGATGACGCAAAGCCGCGCGCAACCAACTCGACAGTTCTTTTGAGGTTGCCCTAACGCCGATGGCCGGCGTTGGCGTCGATCGTTCATCGGACCGAGGTTCGCAAAAAAAGAGGGCGGCATTGATGCCGCCCTCTCGTTGCGAAAGCTGCCAGAGCTGGATTAGAAATCCATGCCGCCCATGCCGCCCATGCCGCCGCCGCCCATGCCGCCAGGCATGCCGCCGCCAGCCGACTCCTTCTTCGGAGCCTCCGCGATCATGGCTTCGGTGGTGACCAGCAGGCCGGCGACCGAGGCCGCGTCCTGAAGAGCCGTACGGACAACCTTGACCGGATCGACGATACCCATGGCGATCATGTCGCCATACTCGCCGGTCTGGGCGTTGTAGCCGAAGGTCGCGCCCTTGTTCTCAAGGATCTTGCCGGCAACGATCGATGCTTCCGCACCGGCGTTGGCCGCGATCTGGCGGGCCGGAGCCTGAAGCGCACGACGCACGATGTTGATGCCGGCGGCCTGGTCGGCATTGACGCCGGTGGCCTTGATGTTGGCCGAAGCGCGCAGCAGCGCGACGCCACCACCAGCAACGATGCCTTCTTCGACGGCCGCGCGGGTCGCGTTGAGGGCGTCATCGACGCGGTCCTTCTTTTCCTTGACTTCGACTTCCGTCGCACCGCCGACGCGGATCACCGCAACGCCGCCGGCGAGCTTCGCCAGACGTTCCTGCAGCTTCTCCTTGTCGTAGTCCGAAGTGGTCTCTTCGATCTGCTGCTTGATCTGGGCAACGCGGCCCTGGATCTCGGCCTTCTTGCCGGCGCCGTCGACGATGGTGGTGTTCTCCTTGGAGATCGACACCTTCTTGGCGCGGCCGAGCATGTTGAGGCCGACGTTCTCGAGCTTGATGCCGAGGTCTTCCGAGATGACCTGGCCACCGGTGAGGATGGCGATGTCTTCCAGCATGGCCTTGCGGCGATCACCGAAGCCCGGCGCCTTGACGGCGGCGATCTTCAGGCCGCCACGCAGCTTGTTGACGACCAGCGTGGCCAGAGCCTCGCCTTCGACGTCTTCCGAGATGATGAGCAGCGGCTTCGAGGTCTGCACGACGGCTTCGAGAACCGGCAGCATGGCCTGGAGGTTGGACAGCTTCTTCTCGTGCAGGAGGATGTAGACGTCCTCGAGCTCGGCAACCATCTTGTCGGCGTTGGTGACGAAGTAGGGCGAGAGGTAGCCGCGGTCGAACTGCATGCCTTCGACGACTTCGAGTTCGGTCTCGGCGGTCTTGGCTTCCTCAACCGTGATGACGCCTTCGTTGCCGACCTTCTGCATCGCTTCGGCGATCATCTTGCCGACCGAAGCATCGCCGTTGGCCGAGATGGTGCCGACCTGAGCGACCTCCTCGGAGGTCTTGATCTTCTTGGCGGCCTTGCCGAGAGCGACGACGACTTCGGTCACGGCGAGGTCGATGCCGCGCTTCAGGTCCATCGGGTTCATGCCGGCGGCAACCGCCTTGTGGCCTTCCTGGACGATCGCCTGGGCGAGAACGGTCGCGGTCGTGGTGCCGTCGCCGGCGATGTCGTTGGTCTTCGAAGCGACTTCGCGGACCATCTGCGCGCCCATGTTCTCGAACTTGTCCTCAAGTTCGATCTCCTTGGCGACGGTGACGCCGTCCTTGGTGATGCGCGGGGCGCCGAACGACTTGTCGATGACGACGTTGCGGCCCTTGGGGCCCAGCGTCACCTTCACCGCGTCGGCAAGGATGTTGACGCCGCGCAGCATGCGCTCGCGGGCATCACGGGAGAATTTTACGTCTTTTGCAGCCATTGTAAGCTCCTGGCAGGGGTTCGGGGCGAACCCGCAGATTCAAGATTCAGTTGACGGTGAGGCCGATGTTCAGCCGATGATGCCCATGATGTCGGATTCCTTCATGATCAGAAGGTCTTCGCCATTGAGCTTGACTTCGGTGCCGGACCACTTGCCGAACAGGATGCGGTCGCCGGCCTTGACGTCGAGCGGCACGAGCTTGCCGGCTTCGTCGCGAGCGCCGGAGCCGACGGCGATGATCTCGCCCTCCTGCGGCTTCTCCTTCGCCGTATCCGGGATGATGATCCCGCCGGCGGTCTTGGATTCGGATTCGACCCGGCGAACGACCACGCGGTCATGAAGCGGGCGGAACTTGGACTTTGCCATAAGTGTCTTCCTCGATGAGAACGGTGAGAACTGTTCCTCCATCCGGCGAGGCCGGATATGTTAGCACTCACACAAGGCGAGTGCTAACGTGGCGCTGAGATAGGCCGGAGGCTTTCGAGAGTCAAGGCGCGCGCAAGGAACGAACCGCGCGAAATTTTTCCCGGCCTGGATTCGCATCAGGAACGCGGTCTTTCGCTGATGGGATCGCGAAGGAATTTCATAGCTGCCCCTTAGCGCCTTGGCGAGCGCAGCACCAGTAGCGGGCAACGTTCGGCGAGCCCGTAGGTGCCGGTCGGAACGACGCCGACATTGTCGAAGAACGCATGCGCCTCGCCGATCACCGCGTCAGCCGGGGCGAAGCTGTAGATAGCCGAAGAGTTGCGGTAGACGTCGATGGTGCCGATGACCGGCAGGTCCCATCCGGTGCGCGCCGAAAGCTCCACGCGATCGGGGAAAATCGCCTCAAATTGTTCGAAGATT
>NZ_RZSG01000706.1:0-3135 GCF_003997725.1 Mesorhizobium sp. M4A.F.Ca.ET.050.02.1.1 | reverse complement strand
GCCCATGCCGGACTGGCCGGTGGCGTTGAGGTAGCTGATCGCCGAGCGATCGGCAGTCGTCTCCTCGGTGCGCTGATAGGCCAGGATGCTGCGCTGCGCCATCTCGCCGCCGCCCGCCGCGACGCCCATGCCGGCGCCGGCCAGCCCACGGCTGTTGGTGGTGGCGCCGGCCACCATGGCGCCAGCGCCGAGCAGCGTGGCAATGATGGCCATCGTCTTGGCGCGCTCGAGCTGGTCGCGCAGCTTCTGCTGGTGGCCGCCGGCGATATGGCCGGCCTCGTGAGCCATGACGCCGATGATCTCGTTGGGCGTTTCCGCCGTCATCAGCGCGCCGGTGTTGATGAACATGCGGCGTCCGGTAACGAAGGCATTGAAGCTCGGATCGTTGACCAGCACGATATCGATGCCGTCATTGGCCAGCCCAGCCGCCTTGAAGATCGGCCGCGCGTAGTCGCGTACCAGTGCCTCGATCTCGGCGTCGCGCACGATGGGGACGTTTTGCGCAAATGCGCTGACCGAGCCGGAGACCGCGACGGCGGCCGCAAGCAAAAGCGTGGCGAAGCCGCGCGCGGTCCTTGCAACGGTCGATCTGGCAGTGGTCGATCTGGGTCGGCTCAACATGACAGGTCCACTGGTAGACGAGCGGGCGGAGGATGAAAAGTCGGCACCGAAAACTTCCTGCGCTTGTGATCCCCACATCAATCGGGCATTTGTGCGGCGCGGCCAGGGCGGATCCTGGCGTGTTGGATTTGAAAATGGTTGTTTCGCTTTCGCGCCGCGGCGAGGTCGAGCCGTTCCACGCCATGGATATTCTGGCCGAGGCCAACCGGTTGAAGGCGACCGGGGCGCCGGTGGTTTCGATGGCGGTCGGGCAGCCGTCCGACCCGGCGCCGGCCGGCGTGCGGCAGGCCGCTGCGAATGCCCTGAAGGTCGGGCGCATCGGCTACACCGACGCGCTGGGTCTGGCCGATCTGCGCCAGGCTATCGCAAGGCACTATGGCGACCATTACGGGATACATGTCCCGGCGGCGCGAATCGCCGTCACCACCGGATCGTCCGCCGCCTTCAACCTGGCTTTCCTCGCGATGTTCGATCCAGGCGACCGTGTCGCGATCGCCGCGCCAGGCTATCCAGCCTATCGCAACATCATGGCCGCACTCGGTATCGAGATCGTCGAGATCGAACTCGGCGGCGATGCATATCTTCATGCCGAGCATCTGAGGACCGCGCACCGCGAAGGGCCGCTGAAGGGGGTGCTGTTCGCCAGTCCGGCCAATCCGACCGGTGCGGTGATTCCGGCCGACGAGCTCGCCGCGCTGGTTTCGACGGCCGAAGAACTCGGCATCGCCGTTATTTCCGACGAGATCTACCACCGGCTCGCCTATGCCGCGCCGGACACGACGGCGCTCGCCTACGGCTCGGCCGTAACGGTGATCAATTCGTTCTCGAAATACTATTGCATGACCGGCTGGCGCATTGGTTGGATGGTGCTGCCGGAACCACTGGTGCGTCCGGTCGAGCGCATCGCCCAGAGCCTCTATATATCACCGCCGGAACTGTCGCAGATCGCCGCGATCGAAGCGTTCAAGGCGACAGAGGAGCTGGAGGCGGTGAAGGCGCGCTACGCTTGGAACCGCGAGCTGCTGATGAAGCGGCTGCCGGAGCTCGGCTTCGCGCTCGCGGCACCCATGGACGGCGCCTTCTACGCCTTCTGCGATGTCACAAGGCATACCAATGACAGCATGGCCTTCGCGCGTCGCATGCTTGCCGAGGCGCACGTGGCGGCAACGCCCGGCCGCGACTGCGATCCGCTTCAAGGCCATCGCACCATGCGCTTTTCCTATGCCGGCAGCCACGACGACATGGTCGAGGCGATGGCGCGCATCGAGCGCTGGCTGAAATAGCGGGGAGACCATGCCGGAACTCGAACAGGCGCTTGCCGAAGTCGCCGCCGAAATGGCCGAGCGCACGGATCGCGGCGACGTCGCCACCTATATCCCGCAGCTCGGCAAGGTCGACCCGAAGAAGTTCGGCATCGCGGCGGTCACCAATGACGGCCGCGTGCTGCTTGCCGGCGACGCCGAGGAAGCCTTCTCCATCCAGAGCATTTCCAAGGTGTTCACGCTGACGCTGGCGCTCGGCAATGTCGGCGATGCGCTGTGGCAGCGCGTCGGACGCGAGCCGTCGGGCAATCCGTTCAACTCGATCGTCCAGCTCGAGCATGAGAACGGCATTCCGCGCAACCCGTTCATCAATGCCGGCGCCATCGTCGTTTCGGACATATTGCTCGCCGGCCACCAGCCGCGCGAAGCGATCGGCGAGATCCTGCGCTTCATCCAGTTCCTGGCCGACGATGACACCATCATCATCGACCGCGAGGTGGCGGCCTCCGAACGTGCCACCGGCTACCGCAATTTCGCTTTAGCTAACTACATGAAATCCTTTGGCAATCTCCACCATGCGCCGGAACTGGCGCTGGGTGTCTATTTCCACCATTGCGCCGTTGCCATGAGCTGCCGGCAATTGGCAATGGCCGGCCGCTTCCTTGCCAATGGCGGCAAGAACCCGGCGACCGGGCATTCGGTGGTGTCGGCCGAGCGGGCGCGCCGCATCGGTGCGATGATGCTGACCTGCGGCCACTATGACGGATCCGGCGATTTCGCCTTCCGCGTCGGCATCCCCGGCAAAAGCGGCGTCGGCGGTGGCATATTGGGGATCGTGCCGGGGACGGCTTCGCTCGCGGTCTGGTCGCCTGGCCTCAATGCCAACGGCAATTCCAAGCTGGGCTCGATCGCGCTGGAGAGGCTGGCGAAGATGATGAACTGGTCGATCTTCGCGCCTTAGGGCTGCCGACATTCAGGTTGTGCCGGCCTGACTTCAAGGCTTGGACCACGGCGGCATAACCACAAAAAAATCCCGCGCCGTTTTTGACGACGCGGGATTTCTTTTGGTCAAGAAACTACTCCAAACCTTTGAAAGGCTTAAAAGAAGCCTTTCCGCTGCCACCAGCCGGCGCGCTTCGGCTTGTCCTCGGTTTTTGTCTCATCGGCAACGCTCGACGAGACCACTGGCACGGCCGGAGCATTTGTCGACGCGGGCTTGCGCCTGGTCGGGCGGGCTGGCTCGTCCTCGGAG
>NZ_RZSG01000705.1:0-3144 GCF_003997725.1 Mesorhizobium sp. M4A.F.Ca.ET.050.02.1.1 | reverse complement strand
TCGCTAAGCTCCTTCTCGAGCTTCTTGCGCTCTTCGAGCAGCGTCTCGACACGCGCGGTCACGTCGGCCGGCGAGATCTTCAGCGTCGAAGCGATCGCCTTCAGCCGCCTGTCCTGCTCGTCGAGATGCCTGCGCGCCGCCTCGCCGGTCAGCGCCTCGATGCGGCGCACGCCGGCGGCGACCGCGCTGTCCGACACGATGCGCACCAGGCCGATATCGCCGGTCGCCCGGACATGGGTGCCGCCGCAGAGCTCGACCGAATAGGGGCGGTTCGCCTTGGCGCCATGCAGGCCGGTGCCCATCGACACGACGCGCACCTCGTCGCCGTATTTTTCGCCGAACAGCGCCATGGCGCCCTCGGCAATGGCATCATCGACCGACATCAGGCGTGTCGACACCGGGCTGTTCTGCACGACGATCTCGTTCGCCATGCGCTCGACCTCCTCGAGTTCATCGGCCGAGATCGGCTTGTTGTGCGAGATGTCGAAGCGCAGGCGCTCGGGCGCGACCAGCGAGCCCTTCTGCGCGACATGGGTGCCCAGCACCTCGCGCAGCGCCTCGTGGATGAGGTGCGTCGCCGAATGGTTGGCGCGCAGCCTGGAGCGGCGCGCATGGTCGACCTTGAGCTCGACGGCAGCGCCGGTCTTGACCGTGCCGCTTGCCACCCGGCCGAGATGCACGAACAGGCCGTCGGCCTTCTTCTGCGTGTCGGTGATCGCTATCGAGAAGCCTTCGCCGGAAACAATGCCGGTGTCGCCCATCTGGCCGCCGGATTCGCCGTAGAACGGCGTCTGGTTGACGATCACGGCAACCGTGTCACCCTGCGCGGCGCTGTCGACGGCCTTGCCGTCCTTGACCAGCGCCAGGACCAGGCCCTCCGCCTGCTCGGTCTCATAGCCGAGGAAATCGGTGGCGCCGGTCTGCTCGCGCACCGAAAACCACACCGTCTCGGTGGCCGCGTCGCCGGAACCCGCCCAGCTCTTGCGCGCCTCGGCCCGTTGCCGCTCCATCGCATCGGTAAAGCCGGCCAGATCGACCGAGATGCTGCGCTGGCGCAGCGCATCCTGCGTCAGGTCGAGCGGGAAGCCGTAAGTGTCGTAGAGCTTGAAGGCCGTCTCGCCATCCAGCATGTCGCCGGCGCCGAGCTTTTCGGTTGCCTCCGAGAGCAGGCCGAGGCCGCGCGCCAGCGTCTTGCGGAAGCGGGTCTCTTCCAGCTTCAGCGTTTCGGTGATCAGCGCCTCGCCGCGCCCCAGCTCCGGATAGGCCTGAGCCATCTCGCGCACCAGCGCCGGCACCAATTTCCACATCAGCGGCTCGCTGGCGCCGAGCAGCTGCGCATGGCGCATGGCGCGGCGCATGATACGGCGCAGCACATAGCCGCGGCCCTCATTCGACGGCAGCACGCCGTCGGCCACCAGGAAGCAGGACGACCGCAGATGGTCGGCGATGACGCGGAACGATGCGACGGTGTCCGCATCCGGACCGCGCCCGAGCGCCGATGAGGCGGCATCGATCAGATGGCGGAACAGGTCGGTCTCGAAGACGCTTTCCACCCCTTGCAGGATGGACGCCATGCGCTCGAGGCCCATACCGGTGTCGATCGACGGGCGCGGCAGGTCGATGCGCTCTTCCTTGGTCACCTGTTCATACTGCATGAACACCAGGTTCCAGAATTCCAGGAACCGGTCGCCGTCCTCTTCCGGGCTGCCGGGAGGGCCGCCCCAGATGTGTTCGCCGCGGTCGATGAAGATCTCCGAGCACGGCCCGCAGGGTCCGGTGTCGCCCATTGCCCAGAAATTGTCGGAGGTCGGGATGCGGATGATGCGGTCGTCGGTGAAGCCGGCGATCTTCTTCCAGTAGCCGGCGGCCTCATCGTCGGTGTGGTAGACCGTGACCAGCAGCTTGTCTTTCTTTAGCCCGAACTCCCTGGTGATCAGGTTCCAGGCAAGCTCGATGGCGCGTTCCTTGAAATAGTCGCCGAAGGAGAAATTGCCGAGCATCTCGAAGAAGGTCAGGTGACGCGCGGTGTAGCCGACATTGTCGAGGTCGTTGTGCTTGCCGCCGGCGCGCACGCTCTTCTGGGCGGTGGTGGCGCGCGAATAGGGCCGCTTCTCCAGGCCGGTGAAGACGTTCTTGAACTGCACCATGCCGGCGTTGGTGAACATCAGCGTCGGATCGTTGCGCGGCACCAGCGGGCTCGACGCGACGACCTCGTGACCCTCCTTGCGGAAATAGTCGAGGAATGTCGACCGGATCTCGTTCACGCCACTCATGGATGCTTGCCTTTTCGAGAGAACCGCCGGGGGTGCCGGCGGCAAAATGGACATGGCCTTTTAGCGATCACGCCGCAGCCTGTCCAGAAACACGGAACTGGAGAAAAGTCCGGTTGTTGCCGGCTCTAGCCGGGCATCGCCCGAAACGCAAACCGCCGGCACAAGGCCGGCGGTTCGGGACGCAGTACTAAAGAACTCAATTACATAAGCAGATATTAATAAACCGAGATTGTGGCACCTACATGGCGCCGGCTTCGTCCTCGAAACCGTCGTCACCGCCGCCCTCGGAGCCGCCATTCTCGAGGAACTTCTCGGCGATCAGCCCGGCATTCTGCCTGAGCGCCATTTCGATCTCGCGCGCTGTGTCGGGATTGTCGCGCAGGAACAGTTTTGCGTTCTCGCGGCCCTGGCCGAGACGCTGCGAATTGTAGGAGAACCAGGCGCCGGATTTCTCGACCACGCCGGCCTTGACGCCGAGGTCGACCAGCTCGCCGGTCTTGGAGACGCCCTCGCCATACATGATGTCGAACTCGACCACCTTGAAGGGCGGCGCCAGCTTGTTCTTGACCACCTTGACGCGGGTCTGGTTGCCGACGACCTCGTCGCGGTCCTTGACCGAGCCGATGCGGCGGATGTCGAGGCGGACCGAGGCGTAGAACTTCAGCGCGTTGCCGCCGGTCGTCGTCTCGGGCGAGCCGAACATGACGCCGATCTTCATGCGGATCTGGTTGATGAAGATGACCATGGTGTTGGAGCGCGAGATCGAGGCGGTCAGCTTGCGCAGCGCCTGGCTCATAAGGCGGGCCTGCAGGCCGGGTAGCGCATCGCCCATCTCACCTTCGATTTCGGCGCGCGGCGTCAGCGCGGCGAC
>NZ_RZSG01000704.1:0-3146 GCF_003997725.1 Mesorhizobium sp. M4A.F.Ca.ET.050.02.1.1 | reverse complement strand
GTGTGACCATCAGCACGCCGACTTCGGCAGCCGCCCACAGATCGAGCAGCGTCGTCTGCATGCGCTCGCGCGTCAGCGCGTCGAGCGCGCCGAGCGGCTCATCGAGGAGAAGAAATTCCGGCTCGGCAGCAAGCGCGCGCGCCAAGCCGACGCGCTGGCGCATGCCGCCGGAAAGTTCCCAAATTCGCTTGTCGCCGGCACTGTTGAGCTTGACGAGCTTGAGCAATTCGTCGGCGTGCCGCGCCCGCTTCTCGGCGCTCACGCCGCGCAGCTTGAGCGCGAAGGCGACGTTTTCGCGCGCGGTCAGCCAAGGAAACAGCGCATCATTCTGGAACACCACGGCGCGGTCTGGCCCGGGCGCGGTGATCGGCTGGCCGGCGATCGTGGCCCGGCCACGCGCCGGCTCCACCAGTCCGGCGGCGACGTTGAGCAGCGAGGTCTTGCCGCAGCCTGAGCGGCCGACCAGCACGACGAAGTCGCCCCTGCCGGATTCGCTTTTGCCGATGTCGATCGAGACACGCTCGACCGCGGGGGCCGGCTGGCCGTCATAATGCACGGTGACGTTATCGAGCGTCAGATGCGGCATTGGACTCAACACTCTTCTGCTGGATCGAACGAGGGGCGCCTGTCCCGAACCTGCTCCTCGTAAGCGGTCCGGGACAGGCAGACGCACGGCCAGCGAAGAGGGCCGTGCGAGCTCGCTGCATCAGTTCGAGGCGAGCGCCTCGATGGCATATTTGGCCGTCGCGTATTTCGAGTAGTCGGGAAGCACCGCGTCGATCTTGCCCTGCTCCTTGAGGAAGGCGGACGTCGCCGCGATCGCCTTGACCGTGGCGCCGCCAAGGAACTTGTCGGAGGCCTGCTCGTCGAGCGTCGGGAAGACATAGCCTTTGAGCAGTTCCGGAACCTCTTCGAGCTTGGCGCCGGTGAGCTTGGCGATCTTGCCAGCTTCGGGCGAAGAGACCGACCAGGCCTCGGGGTTGGCCAAGTATCGGGCATAGGCCTCACCGGTGACCTTGACGAAACCGCGCACCACATCTGGATGTTTTTCCGCGAAGTCGGTGCGCACGATCCAGGCGTCGAAGGTCGGCGCGCCCCAGGCGGCGACCTGCGAGGAATCCAGTACCACCTTGCCGGTCGTCTTGATCTGGCCGAGCGCCGGATCCCAGACATAAGCCCCGTCGATGTCGCCGCGTGCGAAGGCGGCGGCGATCTCAGGCGGCCTGAGGTTGAGGATCTCGACCGACTTCGGATCGACGTTCTCATGCTTGAGCGCGGCGAGCAGGCTGTAATGCGTCGTCGAGACGAACGGCACCGCCACCTTCTTGCCGGCGAGGTCGGCGATCTTCTCGATGCCGGCGCCGTTGCGGGCGACCAGCGCTTCCGATTCGCCGATGAGGCCGACGACGAAGATGGTCTGGATCGGCAGCTCGCGGCTGGCGGCGGCGGCCAGCGGGCTCGACCCGACATAGCCGATGTCGACCGAGCCGGAGGCGACGGCGGCGATCACGTCGGCGCCGGAATCGAATTTCCGCCAGTCGATCGCGGCCTTGGTCGCCTTCTCATAGGCGCCGTCGGCCTGCGCAACTTTCGAAGGCTCGACCACCGTCTGGTAGCCGATGGTGATTTTTAGGTCTTCCGCCGCGGCCGGGCCGAGCAGGGCGGCGCCCGCGAGCGCGGCGGACGACAGAAGCAGAATGCGTCGTGAAAGGATTGACATTGAAAGGCTCCATAACCCCGAGAAGCTGAATTGCCGTTCTATCGTCGCTTAATTCTATAAGGTTTGTAGAGTTAGATAATTCCAACGTAGGAGCCTTTATTGGAAAAGTGTCGCCCGCACGGGCGGTTCGGAAGCGCAAAAGGACAGTTGCGAATGCTCGGCTAGATCCCGTCGCAGGTGTTCGAGATTTGGCTGAAAGGCCCACCGCCTCGCCGTCCTCGGCCTCGACCCGAGGATCCATGCCGTGACCGTTGCTTTAGGGTGCAACGGTGCAGAATTCTGAAATGTGCAGCGCCCCGATGTATCGGAATGGAGACGCTTCGCGACGCATCGACGCTAGCGCTGATGCGGCCCTCCCACGAGCGATCCATGAACGAAAATTCTCGCAGCCCTTCATCTGGGCAAATCCATGCCTCAAAGGTAGCGGCAATTGGAAAGCTGCCTTCGTGTTTAGCTCGATTAGTATAGTAATCTTATCAACATTGGGAGTGAGAGAACGATGCGCGATCTTCTGAACACCGTCCCGGCGATCGTTCGCGGCCTCCAGCCGAGGCCGCCAGCGGCGACGGCTGCAGGCCGATCGAGTTAAGTCACGTTCGGCCAGCAGCCATGGTTGGACGCGGCAACTCCATCGTCATTGTCGGCGGCGGCGCCAGCGGCGTCGTGCTGGCCGCGCATCTTTTGAAATCGCCGAATCCCGATCTGCGCGTCGCGCTGATCGAGAGGCGTCCGCATTTCGGGCAGGGCATGGCCTATTCGACGCTGCTTTCCGCGCATGTGCTCAATGTCAACGCCTCCGGCATGAGCGCCTATGCCGACGATCCGACCAATTTCGCGCGCTGGGTGCTGGACAGCGGTCTCGCCCAGCCGGATCAGGGCCCGTTCTACGCGCCGCGCAGCCTTTATGCCCGCTATCTGAAGGAGTTGCTCGACGAACTCGAGGCCCGCGAGCGCGACAGCGGCCGCTTGCGGCTGATCCGCGAGGAGAGCCTGTCGATCTCGCCGACCCCGTCGGGCGTCGAGGTGGCCTTGGTCAACGGCATCAGCGTCGTCGGTCATCTTGCCGTTTTGGCCACCGGCCATGACGAGCAGCCGGGCGCTTTCCAGGGTCGCGCCATCCGCATGGGTTCGGAGGCGGACACCGCGCTCGACCCAGAGGCTACTGTCCTGGTGCTCGGCACGGGCTTGAGCATGGTCGACGCTTTCCTGTCGCTCGAGCAGCGAGGCCATCGCGGCGAGATCATAGCTGTGTCGCGGCGCGGCCTGCTGCCCTCGCCGCATCGCAAGGGCAATCCGATCAAGCTCGACGTCGCCGACATTCCGCTCGGCACCCAGCTTTCTTATTTCGTCGGCTGGTTCCGCAACCTGATCCGCGAGAACCAGAAGGCCGGCGGCGATTGGCGCGACGTCGTCGATGGCCTGAGGC
>NZ_RZSG01000703.1:0-3158 GCF_003997725.1 Mesorhizobium sp. M4A.F.Ca.ET.050.02.1.1 | reverse complement strand
GAGCTGGGTCGGGCTCTCATCGAAACAGACCACCGGTCGCCGGGGATCAGGAGCTTCGGCATAGAGGTCGAGCACGTCCTCCATGCGCGCGACGTATTCGGCGTCGACCTTGGGGATACACCACATCTTCTTTTGCCAGGGCTTCAGGTCGTTCTCGGCCAGACGCCATCGCACCGTCTCGCGCGACAGACTGCCGTGCTCGGTGAGGCTGACCATCTCGCCGGCGAGCAGTTCCAGCGTCCAGTGGGCGCAGCCCTTGGGCGGAGCCGAACAGGCAGTGGCGATCAGCAGCGCCTCTTCCTTGCCGGTAAGCTTGCGTTCGGCGCCCGGCTGCGGCTCCTCGCTTAGCGCCGCCTCCAGCCCGTCTTCGACAAAGCGCCGCTTGGTGCGGTAGACGGTGGAGCCGCCGACACCGATGCCGGCCTCGACCGAGGCGTCGCTTTGACCGGCGTCGGCGGCGAGCAGAATTTGCGCACGTTTGAGCTTGCGCGCCGAATGTTTGCCGCCGTTCCCGGTCAGTTCGCTGCGTTCGGCTTCGGTGAGGTCGACGTGGTAGCGTATGTTCATTGCAGCCTCCTCGCGATTCGAGGCGGCCAGACGAATCAATCGATGAATCAATTGTTTGGCATGGCTTCGGCGGCTTCCACCTTCACCGAAAAGCAGGGGCAGTATCTCGCCTTCATCTATGCCTATGGTCGGATCTTCCGCCGCCCGCCGGCAGAGGCAGATGTCCAGCGCCACTTCCAGGTCACTCCGCCGACCGTCCACCAGATGGTGCTCACCCTCGAGCGCGCCGGCCTCATCACTCGAAAGCCCGGCGTCGCCCGCAGCATTGAGCTGCTGATCGATCCCGAGCATCTGCCGCTCTTACGCTAGCCCAACCGGTCAAAACCTCTGTGTCGAGGAACTAGGATCTAGGCTGTAGTGACAATTTAACGGCTTGGGATTCCCATTGAGAGGCAAATCAGATTGAACTAAACCGCTATCGCGGTAGGAGGCGAGCAGCCTTGGCGTGAGGAGGCCCCTGTCTGACAAAGTTTGGTGTCGAGCCAACCTTTCAGACAGGAGAACCCCAGATGGCCGAGTTGAGCCCTCTACGTCGACGCATGATCGAGGACATGACGGTCCGCAATCTGTCGCCGGCAACGCAGCGATCCTACATCCACCATGTCGCAAAGTTCAGCCGTTTCTTTAAACGGTCGCCGGATCAGCTCGGATACGAAGAAGTTCGCACCTATCAGCTGCATTTGGTCAGCCGAAGGGTCACTTGGGGCGCGCTAAACCAGGCAGTGTGCGCCCTGCGGTTCTTCTTCGGCGTGACGTTGGGAAGGACGGATCTGCCTGAGCGGATCTCTTACGCTCGTGCGCCGCGCAAGCTGCCTGTCGTGCTGAGCGCCGACGAGGTGGTCGGCTTCCTCGAAGCCGTGAACGGAGTGAAGAACCGGGTCGCGCTGACGACAGCGTATGCTGCGGGTCTTCGCGCTCTGGAAGCTTCACGGCTGAAGGTCACCGATATCGACAGCCGTCGGATGATTATTCGCGTCGAGGAAGGCAAAGGTGGCGGGGACCGCTACGTGATGTTGTCGCCGCCGCTGCTGGAGATCCTGCGTGGCTATTGGCGCCTGACCCGGCCCGCCCAGTGGCTGTTTCCTCGCCGCGACGGCTCCGGTCCTATGGACCCGCAGGTGCTTCACGTCGCGTGTCGTGTGGCCTGCGAGGCCCTGGGCATCGAGAAGCGGGTGACCGTACATACGCTACGGCATTCGTTCGCGACTCACCTGCTTGAGGCAGGCACGGACATTCGCATCATTCAGGTGCTGCTTGGCCATCGCAGCTTGGCGTCGACAACGCTCTACGCTCAGGTCTCGACAGACATGATCGGCCGCACCGTCAGTCCTTTCGACCAGTTGCAAGTCAAAGTCATGCCGCCCGGTTGATCGGCATCCATGCGCTCCGCCTTGGAGGTGGCGGACGTATTCCGTCGCCACGGCGCGGCCTATCGGCAAGCACGGGCCGGCCATCTTGGTCGCGTCGAGCGTCGGGTCATGGCTGCGATCGAGGCCTGCCGCACCTCGGCGCTCGGCGGCCATCTCGAAGCCTGTGATGACTGCGGTCTTCAGCGCCCCGTCTACAACTCCTGCCGCAATCGGCACTGCCCCAAGTGTCAGGGCCTGGCGCGAGCCGACTGGCTCGCCCAGCGCCAGGCGGAGCTTTTGCCGGTTCCCTACTTCCACGTCGTCTTCACCGTGCCGGCCGAGGTCGCCGAGATCGCCTTTCACAACAAGGCTGTCGTCTACGACATCTTGTTCAGGACCGCAGCCGAGACCCTGCGCACGATCGCCGCCGATCCCCGACACCTCGGCGCGGAGATCGGCCTGATCGCGGTGTTGCACACCTGGGGCCAGACCCTGCAGCACCACCCACACGTCCACTGCATCGTCCCCGGTGGCGGCCCCGCGCTCGATGGCAGCCGCTGGATCGGCTGTCGTCCCGGCTTCTTCCTGCCAGTGCGTGTGCTCTCCGCCTTGTTCCGCAGGCTGTTCCTGCAAGCCTTGCAGAGCGCCTTTACCGCCGGCCAATTGCGCTTCTCTGGCGAGCTTGCCGGCTTGGTTGATCCTTCTGCCTTCGCTCACCGAATCGCTGAACTCAAGCGCGCCAGCTGGGTCGTCTACTCGAAGCCGCCTTTTGGCGGGCCTGAGCAGGTTTTGGCCTATCTCGGCCGCTACACCCACCGCGTGGCCATCACCAATAGCCGGCTCACTCACCTCGATGGCCAGCAGGTCGGGTTCCGCTGGAAGGATTACCGCCACCATAGCAAGACCAAGACCATGTTCCTGGCAGCGGACGAGTTCATCCGCCGCTTCCTGCTGCACAGCCTGCCCGATGGCTTTCACCGCATCCGCCACTATGGCTTGCTTGCAAACGGCCAACGAGCCGCCAAGCTCGCCCTGTGCCGGCAACTGCTCGACGTGCCCCCGCCTGAGCCGGCCCACAGCGCCGCCGACTATCGCCTGCGCTATCATCAACTCACCGGCAAGTCGTTGGACGTCTGCCCTTGCTGCGGCGGACGTATGTTCGCTCGCGGTTCGCTACCCCGCAGGCCATTTGCCGCATGGAACACCTCATGATCCATTCCTGCGCCCAGATTTGTGCGATAT
>NZ_RZSG01000702.1:0-3158 GCF_003997725.1 Mesorhizobium sp. M4A.F.Ca.ET.050.02.1.1 | reverse complement strand
CCTGCGCACGGTGAAGACCTGCGTCGGCTCCGACTGGTGCCGCTTCGGCACGCAGGATTCGACCGGCTTGGGCATCCGCATCGAGAAGTTCATGTGGGGCTCGTGGACGCCGGCCAAGGTGAAGATGGCGGTGTCGGGCTGTCCGCGAAACTGCGCCGAGGCGACCTGCAAGGATGTCGGCGTCATCTGCGTCGACAGTGGCTACGAGATCCATTTCGCCGGGGCGGCCGGCCTCGACATCAAAGGCACCGAGGTGCTCGGCCTGGTCAGGACCGAGGACGAGGCGCTGGAGCATATCGTGGCGCTGACGCAGATGTATCGCGAGCAGGCCCGCTATCTCGAGCGCATCTACAAATGGGCCAAGCGCGTCGGCATCGAGGAGATCAAGCGCCAGATCATGGACGACGGCGAAAAGCGCAGGGCTTACTACGAGCGCTTCGTCTTCTCCCAGAAATTCGCCCAGGTCGACCCGTGGTCGGAACGCGTTTCTGGCAAGGACAAGCACGAATTCCGGCCGATGGCCTCGGTCGGGTTTGCGGAGGCGGCGGAATGATGGAGATGCTTGCGAATAGGATGTCGGTATCCGGTCGTACCAACCCCCTCTGGCCTGCCGGCCATCTCCCCCTCAAGTGGGGAGATCAGCAGCTTCGGCCTTGGCGCCCTTCCTCCAACCTTGGCGATTGGCGAAAGCAAGGCGGCTTGGGAATCTCCCCCCTTGAGGGGGAGATGGCCGGCAGGCCAGAAGGGGTCGGATCAACCAGGCTCGACTTGCAGCAAAAGGCCCTCACTCAATGACCTGGATCGCTATAGGCACCATCACCGACATCCCCCGCCGTGGCGCGCGCTGCGTTGCCACCCCGCAAGGCAAGATCGCCGTCTTCCGCACCGCCGACGACGAGGTCTTCGCCATCGAGGATCATTGCCCGCACAAGGGCGGACCGCTGAGCCAAGGCATCGTCCATGGCGCCGCGGTGACGTGCCCGCTGCACAATTGGGTGATCTCGCTCGAGACCGGCAAGGCGCTCGGTGCCGACGAGGGCTCGGTGCGCACCATCCCGGTGAAGCGGGAAGGCGAGCGCCTGTTCCTGGCGCTGGAAGCGCTGGCCAGCCGCGCGGCCTGACCCCATGGAGATCGACGAAGCGCGCGAGGTGAGGACCACCTGCCCCTATTGCGGGGTGGGCTGCGGCGTGCTGGCGAGGGTCGTCGCGGACGGTGAAGTCACCTTCCGCGGCGACCCCGATCATCCTGCGAATTTCGGCCGGCTCTGCTCGAAGGGTTCGGCGCTCGCCGAGACCATCGACCTCGATGGCCGGCTGCTCCATCCCGAAATCGGCGGCCGCCGCGCCGGTTGGGACGAGGCGCTCGACCTCGTCGCCTCGACCTTCTCGCAGACCATCGCCGAGCACGGTCCGGACGCGGTCGCTTTTTATGTGTCAGGCCAACTGCTGACCGAGGACTACTACGTCGCCAACAAGCTGATGAAGGGCTTTGTCGGCTCGGCCAACATCGATACCAATTCGCGGCTCTGCATGGCTTCCTCGGTCGCCGGCCACCGCCGCGCCTTCGGCTCCGACACGGTGCCGGGTTGCTACGAGGATCTGGAGCTAGCCGATCTCATCGTGCTGGTCGGCTCCAATCTCGCCTGGTGCCATCCCGTGCTCTACCAGCGCATCGCGGCGGCGCGCGAGAAGCGGCCCGGGATGAAGATCGTGCTGGTCGATCCGCGCCGCACCATGACATCAGATATCGCCGACCAGCATCTGGCGATCGCGCCGGATGGCGACACCGCGCTGTTTTCCGGTGTCCTTGCCCATCTCGCGAAGAACGATGCGCTCGACCGCGCTTATATTGCCGAACATACCTCAGGCTTCGAGGAGACGCTGGCGGCCATCGCATCGCTCGATCTCGCCGGCATTGCCACCGCCACGGGTTTGAGCCCGGACGAGCTTTCGCACTTCTACGCGTTGTTCGCGGCAACGGAAAAAACCGTCACCGTCTACAGCCAGGGCGTCAACCAGTCCTCGCAAGGCACCGACAAGGTCAACGCCATCATCAACTGCCATCTCGCCACCGGCCGCATCGGCAAGCCCGGGGCAGGGCCGTTCTCGGTCACCGGCCAGCCCAACGCCATGGGCGGCCGCGAGGTCGGCGGCCTCGCCAACATGCTCGCCGCCCATATGGAGATCGAAAACCCCTCGCACAGAGCCCGCGTGCGCCGTTTCTGGAATGCGCCGGCAATGGCCGCGAACCCTGGCCTGAAGGCCGTCGACATGTTCAGGGCGGTGGCCGACGGACGCATCAAGGCGCTCTGGAT
Organism: Mesorhizobium sp. M4A.F.Ca.ET.050.02.1.1; assembly: GCF_003997725.1. Taxonomy (NCBI): domain Bacteria; kingdom Pseudomonadati; phylum Pseudomonadota; class Alphaproteobacteria; order Hyphomicrobiales; family Phyllobacteriaceae; genus Mesorhizobium; species Mesorhizobium sp. M4A.F.Ca.ET.050.02.1.1. The sequence continues at coordinate 843 of NZ_RZSG01000702.1, read as the reverse complement.
CATGGCCACCAACCCGGTCGATTCGATGCCGGACGCCGATGCGGTGGAAGCCGCGATCAAGGCCTGCCCGTTTGTGGTGGTTTCCGACGTGCTGGCGAGCACCGATACCGTCCGCCATGCCCATGTGTCGCTGCCCGCCACGGCCTGGGGCGAGAAGGACGGCACCGTCACCAATTCCGAACGCCGCATCTCGCGCCAGCGCGCCTTCCTGCCGGCGCCCGGTGAGGCGAGGCCGGACTGGTGGATCGTTGCCGAGGTGGCGAAGCGGATGGGATTTGCCGAGGCGTTTGCGCATGCCGGGCCGGGCGAGATCTTCGCCGAGCACGCCGCGCTGTCGGGTTATGAAAATGATGGCGCGCGGGATTTTGATATCGGCGCTTATGCCGGGATCAATGCTGAGGGCTATGAGGATTTGGCGCCATTCCAATGGCCAGCACCGGCCTTATCCTCTCCCTTGAGGGGAGGGTCGGAGAGCGCGTTGAGCGGAGCGAGACAAGCGAGCCGGAGAGGGGGTCGGTACGACTGGGCGCCAGCCCATTCGCTTCTTCGCCGACGGCAACTTCTACACGCCCGACCGCAAGGCCCGCTTCATCCCGATCCGCGTCTCAACCGACACCCGCACCACGCCCGACTACCCGCTGATCCTCAACACCGGCCGCATCCGCGACCACTGGCACACGATGACGCGCACCGGCAAAAGCCCGCGTCTTTCCCAGCACATCGCCGAGCCCTTCGTCGAAATCCATCCGGCCGATGCACAGCACCATGGCATCGGCGACGCCGACATCGTGCGCCTATCCAGCCCGCGCGGCGCCGTCCTGGTTCGCGCATTGATCACGACCC
>NZ_RZSG01000701.1:0-3160 GCF_003997725.1 Mesorhizobium sp. M4A.F.Ca.ET.050.02.1.1 | reverse complement strand
AGTAGTCATAGGGCAGCACGTTCACGTGGATGTCGGTCGTCTCCATGATCCTCAGATGCGCCTGATTGGCCGCGGCCCGGGCGGAGAAGGGATGCAGCATGATCAGCGCCCCGGTGGCGGCGGCGCCGGCCAGGAATTCGCGACGGGAGACGGGCAGTCGTGACATTGTTTTCTCCTCTTCGACAACGCGACACCCCTGCCAGCGAGCGCGGAGCTTGCCGGTGAAGGAGGTCTAAGTCCATGTCCATTGAAAGGCCTGTCGATCACGACAAGGTGACGTGTCGATGAAACGGATGCCGGCGCGACGTCAGCCCTTGTCGTCGTCGCCCTGGGTGATCAGCCGCGCGCTGCGCTGGCCGGTGAAATAGATCCATAGCCAGCTAAGCGAGACCGCGAGCCGGTTGCGGAAACCGATCAGGAAATAGATGTGCGCCACGCCCCAGAGCCACCAGGCAAGCCAACCGGTGAGCTTGATCCAGCCGAAGTCGATCGCGGCCGCGCGCTTGCCGATGGTCGCCAGGTCGCCGGCATGTTGATAGCGGAAGGGACGCGAAGTCGTATCGCCGGCGAGCCGCGCCTTGATCGTCGCGGCGACGTGACGCCCCTCCTGCTTGGCGGACGGTGCCACGCCCGGCACCGGTGTCCCGTCCGGGCGCAACACATGCGCGGTGTCGCCGATGACGAAGATTTCCGGGCTGCCCGGCACGGTGAGATCGGGCTCGACCAGCACCCTGCCCGCACGGTCGGCGTTCGCCCCCAGCCATTCCGCCGCCGGCGATGCGGCAACGCCGGCGGCCCATAGGATTGTCTTTGCCGGCAGGCGCTTATCGCCAAAGATAACGCTGTCCGCATCCAGCTCAGTGACCGCTCGTCCGAGCTCGACCGTGACGCCAAGCCGCTCCAGCGCCGTCTGGGCATAGGCGGAGAGCGCCGGCGCGAAGTTGGCGAGGATGCGATCGCCGGCCTCGATCAGCACCACGCGCGTCTGCCTGGTGTCGATGTTGCGGAATTCGTCGCGCAGCGTGTCATGCGCGAGTTCCGCGATGGTGCCGGCAAGTTCGACGCCGGTCGGCCCGCCACCGACGATGGCCAGCGTCAGCAGCGCCTGGCGCCTCGCCACATCGGTTTCGCGCTCCGCCTGCTCAAAGGCGAGCAGGATGCGACGGCGGATCGTGGTGGCATCCTCAAGCGTCTTCAGCCCGGGTGCGAACGGCTCCCATTCGTCATGGCCGAAATAGGCGTGGCGCGCACCGGTGGCGAGCACCAGCGTGTCGAAGGCAACCGAGCCGCCGTCCTCGAGCAGCACGCGCCTGCCGGCGCGGTCGACGCCGGTGACGTTGCCCAGAAGCGTCGTCACGTTCTTGCGCTTGCGCAGCAGATGACGGATCGGCCAGGCAACCTCGGAGGTCGCCAGCGAGGTGGTCGCCACCTGGTAGAGCAGCGGCTGGAACAAATGATGGTTGCGCTTGTCGATCATGGTGATGCGCACCGGCGCGCCGGCCAGCGCATGGGTCAATTCCAGGCCACCGAACCCGGCGCCGACGACCACGACATGATGGCTGGCTTCGTTCATTCACTTACCTCGCCAAGCAAAATCCACCCGACCCAATCTAGGTATTATTGTGCATTGCAACAATAGCGGGAAGACCGTCCAATTGCCCGGGACTCGCCGCCGGATGTCGTGAATGCACATGTCGACCGGTTGGCACGAGGTATAGCCTCATGGCTGGAACGACAGGAGCGCAGCATGGCTGACGATCGCGACGAGCAAGGCCCGGCCCAATACGCCTCCCCGCCCTGTTTCATGCATGAACTCGACCCGGAATTCAGGGTGCCGCTCACCGACTGGAGCGATGTCAGACGCTGGCGCAAGGCCGAGCGCGAGAGGCTGATCGCGGCGCGGCTTGCAGTCTCCGCCGATGCCCGCGCGGCGATGTCGACGCGCATCGCCGTAGGCCTCGACGCTCTGGTCGGCGATATTGGCGGCCGCATGGTCAGCCTCTACTGGCCTTTTCGCGGCGAGCCGGATCTGCGGCCCTGGATGGCGTCGATCAACGAACGCGGCGGGCGGACCGCACTGCCGGTCGTGATCGAGAAAGGGCAGCCGCTGGTGTTCCGCGCCTATAGGCCGGGCGACCGGCTGGAAAAGGGAGTCTGGAACATCCCGATTCCGGCGGAAGGCGATCCGGTGCTGCCAGACATCGTCATCTCGCCGATCGTCGGCATCGACCCAGGCAAGTATCGACTTGGTTACGGCGGCGGCTTCTTCGATCGCACGCTGGCGGCGATGCCGTTCAGGCCGCTGGTAATCGGCGTCGGCTACGAATTGCAACGCATCCCGACCATCTATCCGCAGCCGCACGACATTCCGATGAGCAAGGTGGTGACGGAGGCCGCTGGCGCTTAGCGGCAGCTAGGCCATCTCCGGCCGCAAGCCGACGGCCGTCCGGTCGACGATCTCGCGCAGCGCGAAGGACGAATTGATCTTCGTCACATGCGGCATGGCCGACAACCATTCCTTGTGAATGCGTTCGTAGTCGACCAGATCCTTCGCGGCGATGCGCAGGATGTAATCGTATTCGCCAGACATCAGATGGCAGGACAGCACGTTCGGGCAGCGCTTGATCGCCGCCTCGAAATCCGACAGCGTCTTCTCGAACTGCCCCGACAGCGATATATGCACGATCGCCGTCATCTGGTGGCCGAGCGCGGCGTTGGAGAGCCGCGCGTGATAGCCGCGGATGGTGCCCGACTTCTCCAGATTGTCGAGCCTGCGCGAGCAAGCCGATTGCGACAGGCCGACCTTCTCGGCAAGTGCCGCGTTGGGTATCCGGCCATCTTTCTGCAAAGCCTCCAGAATGGCGATATCAATCCTGTCGAGCGGCATTTTTCGTGTTTCCTGCGAAAATATTGATATTTTGCGCAACAATTATCGAAGCATGCCGGTTCAGGCAAGCGCATTCGCAAACACCTGCGAGCCGATTCATGGTTCACTCCACAAATACAGGGAACGCGCCCGCAAAGGGCCGGATCAGGAGACAGAAAATGCGCGTCGGTTGCCCCAAGGAAATCAAGAACCACGAATATCGCGTCGGCCTGACGCCGGGCTCGGTCCGCGAATATGTCGCGCATGGCCATGAAGTGCTGGTCGAGACCGGCG
>NZ_RZSG01000700.1:0-3163 GCF_003997725.1 Mesorhizobium sp. M4A.F.Ca.ET.050.02.1.1 | reverse complement strand
GCTGGGACGCGATCAAGTAGGCGGTCGTTCGCCTAGCCGGAAGCTCTTGCTTCCTCCTCCCAAGCGGATCCGGGCCTTTCGCGCCCGGATCCAGCTGGCCCATCACAGTATCTCATCCCGGTAGGGCCGGGATGGACCAGGTCCAGTCGTGAAAGCCCAGTCGTGAAAGCGTAGACATTCCGGCATGCGGCGCGCCGGGGAGGGCGGATATTCCGCTTTCATGTCCCCGTTCGCGCCCCAACAACGAGAACAGCGCACGATCGCCACGATCATTTCAGTCCTGGCGGATCTTGCGCAGGGGAGAGGGACCCATGGCGGCTCAGATTTTCTCGGCCATATTCGTCATCATCGTCGGCGTCGGCGGCTGCGTCGCCTATTTCTGGGGCGCCAACAAGGCGCTCGACACCATCTTTCCCTCGCGCGGCGTCAGCGGCACTGCCGCCGTCGACAACCTGCGCCGGCAGGGGTTGATCCGTCCCTGGCTGTTCGTCGGTCCAGCGATGATCATCCTGACCATCTATCTGATCTACCCCGTCGTCGAGACGCTCAGACTGTCGTTCCTCGATCGCGGCGGCGCGAGCTTCGTCGGCCTCGCCAATTACGAATGGGCGTTCGGCGACCGCGAGTTCCGCAACTCGATCCTCAACAACATCGTCTGGCTGGCCGTAGTGCCGGCGGCCTGCACTTTCCTCGGTCTGATCATCGCCGTGCTGACCGACAAAATCTGGTGGGGCACCATCGCCAAGAGCCTGATCTTCCTGCCGCTGGCGATTTCCTTCGTCGGCGCCAGCGTGATCTGGAAATTCATTTATGAGTATCGCGGCGAAGGCCAGGTCCAGATCGGCCTGCTCAACGCCATCATCCAGTTTTTCGGCGGGCAGCCGCAGGTCTGGATATCGCTGCCGTTCTGGAACAATTTCTTCCTGATGGTCATCCTGATCTGGATCCAGACCGGCTTTGCCATGGTGATCCTGTCGTCGGCGCTGCGCGGCATTCCCGAGGAGACGATCGAGGCCGCGGTGATCGACGGCGCCAACCCGTTCCAGATCTTCTGGAAGATCATGGTGCCGCAGATATGGGGCACCATCGCCGTGGTCTGGACCACTATCACCATCCTGGTGCTGAAGGTCTTCGACATCGTGCTGACCATGACCAACGGTCAATGGAACAGCCAGGTGCTGGCCAATCTGATGTTCGACTGGATGTTCCGCGGTGGCGGCGATTTCGGCCGCGGCGCAACGATAGCCATCATAATCATGATCGCGGTCATCCCGATCATGGTCTGGAACATCCGCCAGGCCAACAAAGAGACGGGAGGACACTGAAATGGCCGCATCGACCGGAAAGTCCTTTGCCAGCCGTTTCGGCGTCCACATCGCGGTGCTGATCTTCGTCGCCATCTGGACCGTGCCGACGCTAGGCATCCTCGTCTCCTCGCTGCGCGACAAGGACCAGATCATCGCTTCCGGCTGGTGGAACTCGTTCGCCAGCTCCAGCCAGACCGAAGCCGGGCGGCTGCCCGCCGCCTCGGCGCAGGTCGAGAAGGACGGCAAGTTCGTCATCGAGGGCAACATCTTCGGCGACGGCGCCAAGCGCGATATCAGCGCCTTCGGCGTCAAGTCGGCCGCGCCGACGCAATATCCGGCCGGCTCGACCGCCGATCTCGGCGACGGCGTGACCCTGCAGGTCAATGCCGACGGCAGCTTCGTGCTTGCCTCGCCCAAGGCCTTCGAGGGCGACCGCGGCCAGCGCGTCTATTTCGCGTCGTCGGCGCCGCCGAAGTTCACCACGGACAACTACAAGACGGTGCTGTTCTCGGAAGGCATCGGCCGCTCCTTCATGAACTCGCTGACGGTGACCATTCCGGCCACCGTGATCCCGATCCTGATCGCGGCCTTCGCGGCCTACGCGCTGGCCTGGATGCGCTTTCCCGGCCGAGCGCTTTTGATCGCGGTCATCATCGGCCTGCTCGTCGTGCCGCTGCAAATGTCGTTGATACCGCTGCTCAAGCTCTACAACGGCGTCGGCTCGTTCTTCGGCGTGCCGTCCAAGACCTATCTTGGCATCTGGCTGGCGCATACCGGCTTCGGCCTGCCCTTCGCCATCTATCTGCTCAGGAGCTACATTGCCGGGCTGCCGCGCGAGATCATGGAATCGGCGCGCATCGACGGCGCCAGCGATTTCGAGATCTTCGTCAAGATCGTGCTGCCGCTGTCGTTCCCCGTGCTCGCCTCCTTCGCCATCTTCCAGTTCCTGTGGGTGTGGAACGATCTCTTGGTGGCGATGGTTTTCCTCGGTACAGAGGCCGACCAGATCGTGCTGACCGCCAAGCTGAACGCGCTGCTCGGCTCGCGCGGCGGTGACTGGGAGATCCTCACGACATCGGCATTCGTGACCATCATCGTGCCGCTGATCGTGTTCTTCTCGCTGCAGCGCTATTTCGTACGCGGGCTGCTTGCCGGCTCGGTGAAAGGAGGTTGAGACAATGCAATCGGCTTTGAAGGCGACGTCGAGGCCCGACCCCGCCGTCGATCGCGACTGGTGGCGGGGCGCGGTGATCTACCAGATCTATCCGCGCAGCTACCAGGACTCAAATGGCGACGGCATCGGTGACCTGAAGGGCATTGTCCGGCGCTTGCCCTACATCGCCTCGCTCGGCGTCGATGCCATCTGGATATCGCCCTTCTTCAAGTCGCCGATGAAGGACTTCGGTTACGACGTATCGGACTATTGCGACGTCGACCCGATGTTCGGCACGCTCGCCGATTTCGATGCGCTGGTGGCGGAGGCGCATCGGCTTGGCCTCAAGGTGATGATCGACGAGGTGCTGTCACATACCGCCGACATCCATCCCTGGTTCAAGGAAAGCCGTTCGAGCCGCAGCAATCCGAAGGCCGACTGGTATGTGTGGGCCGACGCCAGGCCGGACGGCACGCCGCCCAATAACTGGCTGTCGATCTTCGGCGGCTCGGCCTGGCAATGGGACACCAGCCGCCAGCAATACTACCTGCACAATTTCCTCGCCGAGCAGCCCGACCTCAACTTCCACAACGCGGAGGTCCAGGACGCGCTGCTCGACGTCACCCGTTTCTGGCTGGAGCGCGGTGTCGACGGCTTCCGCCTCGACACCATCAATTTCTATTTCCACAGCCAGGGGCTGGAG
>NZ_RZSG01000006.1:0-37520 GCF_003997725.1 Mesorhizobium sp. M4A.F.Ca.ET.050.02.1.1 | reverse complement strand
AAACAGCGTTCCAACCCCCGCCACATGCTGTTCAAGGTCGACCACCTGATCGCCGACATCTCGTCGGCGATCACGCTGGAGCCCGGCGACATCATCGCCAGCGGCACGCCGGAAGGTGTCGGCGCCGGGCGTGATCCACAGGAATGGATGTGGCCAGGCGACGTGGTCGTGGCCTCGGTCGAAGGGATCGGCACGCTGCGACACCCCGTGGTGGACGCGACGCCGGAGTAGACACATGCACACGCCATTCGAGGCGGCCGTTCAGATGACCTCGGTTCCTGGCTATCCGATGGCGACCGCCGAGTCGGCAACGGCCGGCATGGCGGGCCGATCACGCGCAGGAGGGTTGCCATGCTGAAGCTTCCGAAATTCGTCGCCGCAGCGGTGCAGGCCGCGCCCGTCTTTCTCGATACGCCGGCGACGATCGAGAAGGCCGTCTCCCTGATCCGCGAGGCAAGGGCCAATGGCGCGGATCTCATCGCCTTCCCGGAGGTGTTCATCCCGGCCTATCCGTACTGGAGCTGGATCACCGATCCGGTGACCGGCGGAGCCTGGTTCGACAAACTGGCGCGCGCCGCCATTACCGAGCCGGGCCCGGAAGTCGAAATCCTGCGCAGTGCGGCACGCGAAGCCGGCATCCACGTCGTGATCGGCATCAACGAGCGCAGCACGAGTTCGATTGGAACTCTCTACAACACCCTTTTGACCATCGGCCCGGATGGAACGCTGCTTGGCAAGCACCGCAAATTGATGCCGACCTGGGCCGAAAAGTTGACCTGGGCGCCCGGCGATGGAGCCGGCCTGAAAGTCCACGACACTGCAATCGGGCCACTCGGCGCGCTTGCTTGCGGCGAGAACACGAACACCCTTGCGCGCTTCACCCTTCTCGCCCAAGGCGAACTGGTTCACGTCGCCAGCTACATTTCGCTGCCCGTTGCGCCGCCCGACTACGACATGGCGGAGGCCATAAAGCTGCGCGCCATGGCCCACTCGTTCGAAGGCAAGGTGTTTACGATCGTTTCCTGTTCGACCGTCTCGGAAGAAATCATAGCCGCAATGGAAGGTGTCGTTCCGGATGCAAGGGCGCGCCTGCAGCGCAAGTCCAGCGCCTTCTCTGGGGTGATCGGCCCGGACGGACGCGTGGTTGGCGAGCCGCTGATCGACGAAGAAGGAATCGTTTACGCCGAGATTGATCTCGGACGCTGCATCCAGCCGAAGCAGATGCATGACATAGTCGGCCACTACAACCGGTTCGACGTTTTCGACCTGCGGGTAAGCCGCCGCAGGCTGGAACCGATTTCCCTGACCGAAAGGGTGCAGACCTTCGACAGCGACGACGCCGGCTTGATCGAAACGGCACAGCCAGGTGCCCATTCGGCATAAGCCGAAGCCTACCAGTTACAGCAGTCAGACGGAGCGGATCCAGCATGGCAAGCACTTTTCGCATCGGGCAGATCGTGCCTTCCTCCAACACCACAATGGAGACGGAAATCCCGGCGATTTTCCGCACGAGGGAAATATTCCTGCCTGAACGTTTCACTTTCCATTCCAGCCGGATGCGGATGAAGAAGGTGGTCAAGGAAGAGCTCGAGGCCATGGATCGTGACAGCGACCGCTGCGCGATCGAGCTTTCCGACGCGCGCGTCGACGTCCTCGGCTATGCCTGTCTGGTCGCGATCATGAGCATGGGCAAGGGTTATCACCGCACCTCGGAAGCGCGGCTGCATATGCGCACAGCGGAGAACGGCGCTCCTGCTCCAGTTGTCACGAGTGCAGGTGCGCTCGTCGACGGCCTCAAGGTGCTCGGGGCGAAGAAGATCTCGGTGATATGCCCTTACATGAAGCCGCTTACCCAGCTGGTGGTCGACTACATTGAGCATGAGGGAATAGCGGTGAAGGACTTCGTCGCCCTCGAAATTCCCGACAACCTCGAAGTCGGCAGGCACGATCCGAACAACCTGCTCGATATCTACAAGAGGGTCGACACAACCGGGATCGACGCGTTTGTTGCGTCCGCCTGCGTGCAGATGCCTTCCTTACCGGTGATCGACGAACTCCAGAAGGCGCTGGGCCTTCCCGTTGTCAGTGCCTCTGTCTGTACCAGCTATCAGATGATGTCACGGCTTGGACTGCTCGCCGCGTCACCCGGCGCCGGGGAACTGCTCTCCGGCAGGTATTGAGAGCGCAGGTTCAGTCTAGGCCCCTGGATCTAAGATAGACCCCGGTTACCAGTCGGCAATGCAGTCCGGATTTCCGCGATGCCCGTCCCACCGCCTGACCGCGTTGGTTAGCCCGGATTCCTGTGACACGTCATTATTCTCGAAAAAAGAAGAATCTTCGAAAATTTCATTGACAGGCTTATGCGAACGTGAAAACTTAACTGACAAGTAAAGAAATCCGAAACAAGCCGGATCGTCAATGGGAGTTTAACGATGCTGCAAGAGCGCATCGAAGGACGGTGGCTGGACTGCTTCCGCCGCGTCTTCGTGCTAAATGCTATCGGCAAAGGGACAAGGGTGGCGATCCTGTCTGAGACGCAGTCGCGTCCGGTGCTGGTCCACCTGTCGGAACTCGCCCTGCACGATCTCGGTGCCGAATTCTGCATGATCCAGATGCCGACGCCGCGCCAAACGGCGCCGGTGCCGGTGAAGTCCACCGGCACGTCCTGGGCGATCCAGGGCAACCGCGCCGTGATCGAGGCGCTGAAGCTCTGCGAGGTGATCGTCGACTGCACGGTCGAGGGGCTGATCCATGCCCCGGAATGGCCCGAGATCGAGGCGGCAGGACGAACCCGCCTCCTGGTCGTCACGAACGAACATCCTGAAATTCTCGAGCGCACCGAGCCGACGGCCGAACTCGGCCCGAAGGTGGCGCTCGGCGTGCAGATGCTGCGCGAGGCGGGCGAGATGCGCGTCACCTCGCCGGCCGGTACCGATCTCGTCATCGATCTGCGCAACGCACCCTGCGGCGGTACGCCGGGCTTCGGCACCACGCCCGGCGCGGTGGCGCACTGGCCGGGCGGGCTTTGCCTCGCCTTTCCCGGAAAGAACTGCGTCAACGGCCGGATCGTCATGGACGTGGGCGACATGAACCTTACGTTCAAGACGACGCTCACCAGCCGCATCGACTTCACCATCGAGGACGACTTCGTCACCGCCATCAACGGCGACGGCGTCGATGCCATCCATTTTCGCGAATACATGGAAGCCTGGAACGACCGCAACGCCTACGGCATGAGCCATGTCGGCTGGGGTATGCATCCGCGCGCCCGCTGGGTCTCGGCCGCCATGTACGACAAGCGTGACATGCAGGCGGTGGAGTTCCGCGCGCTGGCGGGATCGTTCCTGTGGTCTACAGGCGCCAACCAGTATGCCGGCCGCTATACGCTCGGTCATTTCGACCTGCCGATGCGCAACTGCACGATAACTCTGGACGGGAACGTCGTCGTCAAGGACGGCCTCCTGCAAGGCGAACTGGCGTCCTGACGCCCCTCGGAGAAGACCATGAGCGACATTGCCGATTACTACGACCTCTCCCGCATCCGCCCGCAGGTGCAAGCCAAGCTGCGGCTGGTCAACGAGCTTGGCCGCGATAAATTCGCGTCGCGCGCCAAGGGGATCGACGATGACGCCTCCTTCCCGGTCGAGAACTACAAGGATTTGGCGGCTGAAGGCTTTCTCGGGCTCTGCATCCCGGAGGAATTCGGTGGCTGGGGCTTCTCGATGTTCGAGTATGCCATGGTCGGCGCCGAGATCGGCAAATACTGCGGCGCCACCGCACTGACCTTCAACATGCACAACTCGTCCATGGCTTGGTCGCGCTTCATGTTCGATATGCCGAACCTGACGCCCCAGGAGAAGGCGGCATTCGCGCCGCTGCGCGAGCGCCAGTTCCGCCGCGCCATCGCCGAAAAGGCGATCTATTCGCAGCCGATCTCCGAGGGTGGCCAGAACTGGACCTCGAAGCCGAACCAGACGCAGTGCCGCAAGGTCGACGGCGGCTGGAAGATCAACGGCTTCAAGAAATTCGCCTCGCTGGCCGGCTATTGCGACTACTACACCATCGTTTGCACCGAGGTGTTCGAGGGTCGGGAGCCGCGCCACGAGGACACCATGCTGTTCGTCGTCCACAAGGATGCGCCGGGCCTCAGCGTCAAGGGCGACTGGGATCCGCTCGGCATGCGCGGCACCAACAGCCGCGACCTCATCCTGAAGGACGTCTTCGTCACCGAATTGGACCTCTTGATGCCGCGGGGCATCTTCGGCAAGACACTGCCCAACTGGCCTCACATGATGGTGACCCTTTCGCCCACCTATATGGGTATCGCGCAGGGCGCCTTCGACTTCATGGTCGACTATCTCAAGGGCAAGGTGCCCGGCCAGCCACCGATAGATCGGCGCATGTATGCGACCAAGCGTATCGCAGTGGGCAAGATGTACGCCCGGCTGGCGAACATGCGCGCGCTGTGGTGGCAGGCTTTCGGCGAGTCGAAAGGCTTTCCGACCAAGGGCGAGGTGCTGCGCATGTACGCCGCGCAATACAACGTCATGGAAGGCGCGGCCGAGATGACGTCGATGGCCATCCGCACCTGCGGCGGCCAGTCGATGCTGAAATCGCTGCCGCTGGAGCGGATGTACCGAGACAGCCGTTGCGGCGCGCTGATGCTGCCCTTCACATCCGAGATCATGGAGGACTACCTCTCGGTGCTGGCGCTCTACGAGATGGACGAGATCGACTCCGCCCCTGGCGATGAAGGCGGCGCCCGTATGTCGCTGTGGCGCGGCGAGCACGGCGCCGCGCGGTCGGCCCGGTAGACGCCAATGGCGCGCGAAACGGTCGAGGTCGTCGGCGTCTCAGCCGCCTCGCCGGAGGCGGTGTGGTCCGTCGTTTCGGATTTCTGCGGACAATGGCACCCGGCCATCGCCACCATCCACGCCGAGCACGACGCACGCGGCACGCTGGTTCGCGCCTTTACCGCCCATGGGGAGGGTACCGTCTATCGCGAGCAACTCACCTGGCTGAGCGACAGCGACCACACGCTTGCCTACACACATCTCGAAGGCATTGCCGGTGCGCAATCCTATGACGGCCGCATTGCCATTGGCGCCGGCGATCATGGCGGCAGCACGCTGCGCTGGAGCGCGCGGGTCGAAGCCGCGTCGCCGCGTCTGCAGGCGATTTGCGAGGGCACGAAGGCGATCTTCGAAGCGGGCATCGCCGCCCTGTCGGAGACAACGCTCGCTACCGACGCGGCGGAGCAGCCAAGGCCCCTGCCCGCCTCTGCCGCCACGCGGGACATAGTCATCGATGGCGAGCCTCGCCTCGCGCTAACGACGACGGATAGCGACGGGCCGCTCTGCCTGTTCCTGCACGGCATCGGCGGCTCGCGCGGCAACTGGCTGCCGCAACTCGCGGCCGCAGGCGGCGTTATGCGCGCGGCGGCACTCGACTTGCGCGGCTACGGCGACAGCGCGCTCGGGCGAATGCAGTCGACCGTAGGGGACTACTGCGACGACATCCTGCGCGTGAAGGAAGAACTTGGCGCCGATCGGCTGGTGCTGGTCGGCCTCTCCCTGGGCTCGTGGATCGCCACCTCCTTCGCCATGCGCCACCCGGAGATGCTGGCGGGGCTGGTCCTTTCGGGTGGCTGCACCGGCATGTCGGAGGCAAGCCTCGAGAAGCGTGAGACCTTCCGTGTCAGCCGCAAGGTGCCGCTGGATGCCGGCCAGACGCCGGCCGATTTCGCTCCCGCGGTGGTGGAAGTGCTGGCGGGGCCGAACGCCTCCGACGCGGTGAAGGAACAGCTCTTCCGGTCGATGGCGGCGATCCCGTCCGCCACCTATCGCGACGCGCTCGTCTGCTTCACCAATCCCTCCGAGCGTTTCGATTTCTCGCGCCTGACCATGCCGGTGTTGATGATGACGGGCGAGCACGACCGGCTGGCGTCGCCATCGGAGATCCGCGGCGTTGCCGGACGAATACTCGACCAGGCCTTCCGGCCAGACATCCGCTACGAGACCATCGCGGATGCCGGCCATGTCTGCAATGTCGAGCAGCCCGCGGCCTACAACCGCATCTTGCTGGATTTCCTGAGGAAACTACCGCGATGACCGCCTTGTCCCGCCGACAGCAAAACAAGATCGAGCGCGAGCGGCGCATCCTGGAAGCCGCGCTGAAGGTCTTTTCCGAAATGGGCTATTCCGGCGCCAACATGGATGCCGTCGCTCTTGAGGCGAACTTGTCGAAGCCAACGCTTTACCAGTACTTCCAGTCCAAGGAGGCGCTGTTCTCGGCCATGATGCTTGGCGAGCGCGACCAGATGCTGGCGGTCTTCGAACATCCTTCCGATCGCGGCATGGTGGCGGACCTGCTGGAATTCTCATGGGACTACGCCGACACCGTGCTGCGTCCGGACCTCCTGTCGCTGGCAAGGCTCATCATCGGCGAGGTGCAACGCTTTCCGGAGATCGGCCGCGCCTATCAGGAGGTGGGGCCGGACCGCCTGCTGCGCGGCATCATGGATTATCTGGAAGGCCAGCGACGCGCCGGCCGGCTGGCCTTCGACGACGCCGAACTCGCCGCGCAGGATCTATGGGGCCTGATCCTGTCGGCGCCGCGCACGCAGGCCCTCTACATGCCGGACCACTCGCCCTCGCGCGCCGAGATCGCTCGTTATCTGCACAACGGCCTCAAGGTATTCCTCAAGGCCTATTCGACACAACCCGAGACCGATCTCGCCGAACTCGCACGACTTATCGGCGCCCATTCCCTCAATCAGGTGCAACATGACGCTTGACGATTACCTGGCCGACCAGGCCAGCCGCTTTGCCACGGTCGCGATGACCGATACCAACGGGCTGCTGCGCGGGCAGATGGTCTCGGCCAACAGCCTCAAGGGCATTGCCAAGAACGGCATGGGCATGGCCCCCGCGCAACTGGCGCTGGACCCGACCGATGCGATGCTCATCATTCCTGGCGTCAATGACGATAAGGGTGATTTCCACGATGACCCGTTGCAGCTCGATCCCGGTTCCGCCCGCCGCCTGCCGTGGTCGAAGGCCGGGCATGACCTGCTGGTGCTGTCGAACTACACCGGCGCTTCAGCGCAGATATGCCCCCGCGCGATCCTGAAATCCGTTCTTGCCCGTGCCGGCGAAGCGGGGCTGGTGCCGAAATACGGAATGGAGCTGGAATACACGCTGTTCGACGAGACGCCGGAGAGCGCGAAGGCCAAGGGCTACCGCAATCTGAAAACCGCGACGGCGCATGCAAGCCACGACCTGATCCTTTACCAGGTCGTCCAGACCGAGTGGTACGAGGCCGTGGCCGCCATGTGCGAGCCGCTGAGGATCGACCTCGCCAAGATGCACGAGGAGATCGGCGCTGGTTTCATGGAGGCTTGCATCGGCGCCGGCGAAGGCCTGGAGCCGGCCGACCAGCTGGTTCTCCTGAAGAACTTCATCCGCGCGCTGGCGCTGCGGCAGGGCCGGTCGGTCACCTTCATGCCGCGCTGGAACGAAAAGGCGGATAGCCAGTCGATCCACCTGCACATCAGCCTGAAGGACAAGACAGGCAGATCGCTGTTCTGGGACGCGAAGGAGAAGAACGGCGTCAGCCGCACTTTCCGCCACTTCCTCGGCGGCCTGCAGGCCTATGTCGGCGACACGACGCTGGTCTTCCAGCCGACGGTGAACAGCTACCGGCGTTTCGCCCCCGGCACCTTCGCGCCACCCGGCCTGACATGGGGTTTCGAAAACCGCACCACCTGCTTTCGCCTCGTCGGTCACGACGCGGGGTCCCTGCGGGTGGAAAATCGCCTGCCCGGTGCAGACTCCAATCCCTACCTCTCCGCCGCCGCAACCATCGCGGCCGGGGTTGCTGGCGTCATCGGTGAGATCGAGCCTAATCCCGAAACCATCGGCTCGGGTTATGCGCAGCAACCCGCCCGCGACTTCGCCCGCTCGATGCCGGAGGCGATCGACCGGCTGCGCGGCTCCGCCTTCGCCAAGGACTGGCTGGGCGCACGCTTTGTCGAGGCGTTCACGGCCACCCGCGAAAGCCAGCACAACGAGTTCCGCCGCAAGGTTCCGGACGTCGAACTGGAACGCTTCTTCGACCTGGGGTGAATGACCATGGATACCGATCTGCGCGCCCGTTTCATCGAAGGCATGAGCCGCGTGGCCGCCGCCGTCACCGTGGTGACCACGGACGGCGAGGCAGGTCGTTTCGGTGTGACCGTTTCATCGATGACGTCAGTGTCCGCCGATACCAGCCGGCCTTCATTGCTGATCAGCGTCCATCACCTCAGCCCGGCATGCGAGGCGATCAAGAAGAACAGGCGGTTCTGCGCCAATGTGCTCAGCGGCAACCAGAGTTTCGTCTCGGATCTCTTCTCCGGCCGCCTCAAGCATTTGAACCAGGACCGGTTCGACGCGATCGCCTGGCATCCCGGCGTGACTGGCGCGCCGATCATCGATGGCGCCGTCGTTTCCCTCGACTGCGAACTCAAGACGGCGCTGATGTGGGGAACCCATTTCCTCTTTATCGGCGAGGCCGGGACCATCGACCTTTCGGCGCAGCGCTCGCCGCTGGTCTATGGCAATCGCGGCTATCGGCGCGCCATCCCGATCGCGCCGGATGACCATCGGCCGCCACACCCGGAGAACCATCTCAGCATCGGCTTCTTCATCACGCTTGGACCGCAATTCGTGCCGGGCCTCGTCGCCGGCTTCGCCAGCCAGCAGCCGGATGTCGACATCCGCCTTCTGGAAGCCGACCATGACGATCTCATCGAGCAGATGCGCGCCGGCAGGATTGAGGCAGCGATCACTTTCGGGGCGGTGAACGAACCTGACCTCGATGCCGAACTGGTCTGCCCTCCGGCTCCGCATGTGCTGTTGAACGCCACCCACGCGCTGGCCGGCAGATCCAGTCTGCGGCTCAGCGATTTGGCTGATCTGCCCATGATCCTGCTGGATTATCCCTCGGTGCGCTCGGCCACGGACAGCCTGTTCAAGCGCGGCGGGCTGCAGCCGCACATCCGCTTCCAGTCGCCTTCCTTCGCCATGGTGCGCGGCCTGGTCGCGCAGGGTCTTGGGTATTCGATCGTCCCTCAAGCGCCGCAGGCCAGGACCGCGCCCGACGGCAAGGAGATCCTCGCCATACCGCTGGACGAGGACTTCCCGGAAGGGGCGGTCGTGGCGATCACGCCACGCGGCAACGGCCGCAGCGAATGGGTCGGGCAGTTTCTGGCCAAATGCCGGGGGTCCTTCGGGCATGCCGCCAACGGAGAGTGATGACGGCCGGACGAAACGGCCGAGCGGACAGGACACAGACACCAACAAACAATGGACCGGTCAATCGGCCATGGGGAACAGAGAGGGAGAACGACAGAAATGAGTACCGCAGGAAGCAATCAACTTCGCAGGAATTCGCTGGGCCTGATCGCCGTGACCTTCATGGTGATCTCGGCGGCGGCTCCCCTGACAGGCGTAGCCGGCGCGATGCCGCTGGCGTTCATGCTTGGCAACGGCGCCGGCATTCCAGCGACCTTCATTTTCGTGACGCTGGTGATGCTCGCCTTTTCGGCCGGCTACGTGGCCATGTCGCGGCATGTCACCAATGCCGGCGCCTTCTACGCCTATGCCGCGCGCGGTCTCGGCGGGCGCTCCGCCGGCGCCGTGGCGGTCGTCGCGCTGGTCGCTTACAACGCCATGCAGTTCGGACTGATTGGTCTGCTGGGCGGCATCGCCTCCGGTGTCTTCAGCGAGCTCGGGCTGGTCCTGCCCTGGTGGGGATGGAGCCTGATCGCCGTCGTCCTGGTCGCCATTTTGGGCTACCGTCAGGTTGATCTGTCGGCAAAGGTCCTGGTCGTTGCCGTCGCGCTCGAATATCTGATTGTCCTGATTGTCGACTTTGCAATTCTCGGCAAGGGCGGCGCCAATGGGTTGGCGCTGAATATCTTCGACCCGAATGCGATGTTTTCGGGTTCGCTGACCGCTGCGATCCTTTTTTGCCTGGGCTCCTTCATCGGCTTCGAGGCAACCACGATCTATGCCGAGGAAGCCCGAGACCCGGAAAGCACCATTCCGCGCGCCACTTATCTTTCGGTGCTGATGATCGGCATATTCTTCGTGTTCACCACCTGGCTGATGATCGTTGGCATAGGTGCCGACAAACTGGTCCCGACCATCCAGGGCTATGGCGATCCTTCAGCGCTCTTCTTCGATCTGGCCGGGCGCTATGTCGGCGGGCCGATACCGACGATTGCCGGCATCTTGCTCGTATCGAGCCTCTTTGCCGCGTTGTCGGCCTTCCACAACTACATCGCCCGATACAGCTACGTGGCAGGACGCGAAGGCCTGTTGCCCGCCGCCTTCGGGCGCACCCATGCAGATCACCAGAGCCCCCACATCGGTTCGGTCGTGCAGACGATCGGCGCCCTGATCGTGCTGGCGATCTTTGCCGGCCTCGGGCTCGATCCGGTGCTCAACATGTTCACCTGGATCAGCCAGGTCGGCACGCTCGGCGTGCTCGGCATGATGACCGTCACCTCGCTTTCGGTGATCGTCTTCTTCCGCAACAAGCAGGCTGGCGCGCCGGCGCTGTCGACTGTGGTCCTGCCTGCCTTGTCGGGGCTGATCATGGCGGCCCTGTTCGTCTACATCTTCCTGCATTTTGGCGACCTCACCGGCACCACCGGCGGCGCGCTCGGGCTCATCCTGCCGGCATTGATCCCGGCCGCCGCCGTGGTCGGATATGGGCTGTCGCTGCGACTGGAGAGGGCAGATCCGGCCCGCTTCGCCCGCATGGGTGAAAATCAGGCCTGATATTGCCTATGCGGAAGCGTGCGTGGTCGCGCTTCCGCCAGCAAACGGAAGTGATATCAGCGCCAAACATTTTAAGCTTTAAACAACTGGACTCCTGTGCCACCGTCGGCTGGTCGTTTCCATTGCACATTTCACGACGGGTGGAGGTTTGCGAATGCTTGGTCGGTCTGCACATGTCGATACGTTCGCGCGTGACAATCTTCCGCCCGGCGATCAATGGCCGGACCTTCCGCTCGATGGGTTCGACTATCCGGAGCATCTGAATGCCGCGGTCGAGCTTACCGATCGGCAGGTCGAGCGCGGCTTCGGTGATCATGTCGCGCTGATCGGCAACGGTCGCCGCAGGACCTACAAGGAACTGTCCGACTGGACCAACCGCCTGGCGCACGCGCTCGTAGAGAACTACGGCCTGCGGCCGGGCAACCGCGTACTGATCCGCTCAGCCAACAACCCGGCAATGGTGGCGTGCTGGCTGGCCGCCACCAAGGCAGGCGCGGTCGTGGTCAACACCATGCCGATGCTGCGATCAGGCGAACTGTCACAGATCGTGGACAAGGCCGAGATCACGCTTGCGTTATGCGATACGCGGCTGATGGACGAGATGGTGGCTTGCGCCAAGGACAGCCGCTTCCTCAAGCAGGTCGTCGGCTTCGATGGCACGGCCAATCACGACGCAGAACTCGACCGCGCGGCGCTCGACAAGCCGGTCGTCTTCGATGCGGTGGAGACCGGCCGCGACGACGTGGCCCTGCTTGGGTTCACCTCGGGCACCACCGGCTCGCCGAAGGCGACGATGCATTTTCATCGGGACCTGCTGATCATCGCCGACGGTTATGCGCGCGACGTGCTGCAGGTCACGACCGAGGACATTTTCGTCGGCTCGCCGCCGATCGCCTTCACCTTCGGCCTTGGCGGACTTGCCATTTTCCCGCTCCGCTTCGGCGCCACGGCGACGCTGCTGGAGCACGCCTCTCCGGCCAACATGATCGAGATCATCGAGAAATATGGCGCGACCATCGTATTCACGGCTCCGACGGCCTACAGGGCGATGATCGCCGCGCTCGATGAAGGGGCCAATCTTTCGTCGCTGCGGATCGCGGTCTCTGCCGGTGAAACCCTTCCCGCGCCGGTGTTCGAGGCCTGGGTGCAACGGACCGGTAAGCCGATTGTGGACGGCATCGGCGCAACCGAGATGCTGCATATCTTCATTTCCAACCGGCTGGACGATCTCGCGCCGGGCAGGACCGGGCATCCGGTTGCCGGCTACGAGGCCCGGATCGTCGATGCCGATATGAACGAGTTGCCGCGTGGCGAGGTCGGCCGGCTTGCCGTCCGTGGCCCGACGGGATGCCGGTACCTGAATGATCCCCGGCAGAAGGACTATGTGCGCGACGGCTGGAACCTGACCGGAGATTCATTCATCCAGGACGAAGACGGCTATTTCCATTTCGCCGCCCGATCGGACGACATGATAGTCTCCGCTGGCTACAACATCGCGGGTCCCGAAGTTGAGGCGGCGTTGCTTTGTCACCCCGATGTCAGGGAATGCGCGGTCATCGGCATACCGGACGTGGATCGGGGGCAGATCGTCGAGGCACATGTCGTCCTGAGCGATGGGATCGAGCCTGGCGAACTGGAACGAAAGCTCCTGCAGGACCATGTCAAAGCCACCATCGCCCCTTATAAATATCCGCGATCGATCAAGTTCACCGACGCGCTTCCCAAGACCCAGACCGGTAAGATCCAGCGGTTCAGGTTGAAGGTAAAACAATAGTCGGCAAGGATGATGCATGCGATGCGGTGTTCGTAGAGGCTTTGCCGATTTGCGCGCCTTGGTACGCCAAAGCCCCCTGCGACAAGGTCACGGGACCAAAACGCCAATCACAGCGGCACAGTCCCCCGCTTTGACCAAGCCCGGAAAGTGACGTGCGGCCAGCAGGCCCGACAGTCTCGCCTTGATTTCCCGGGGCGCGTTGCCGGTGCGGCCGGTTGAATGAACGCGCGCCACGACCTGACCCTCTTCAACCGTCTCCCCGAGATCGACCATGGTCTCGATCATGCCGTCGTCTTCGGCAAAGGCAAAGCAATCGCCGGACGGCATATCGAGCCATTGTGTTTGAGTCTTCTCGACCGCACCATCGACGATACCGGCATGGCGAAGCACATTGACCACACCCCGACGCGCGATGCGCACGGTTTCGGCGCGAGACGTGCCGCCGCCGCCGAGCTCGGTGGTGACGAACACCTTGCCCATCGCCTCGGCGGCCGTATCGTACATGCCGACCGCATCGATCTCCGTCATGCGCATCGAGAAGGGCGCGGAAAAGGCCTCGACGGCCGCGAAAGCCTTCTCCTCCTGCGCCTTGTCGGGAAGCGTGTGGGCGGCGCAGAACGGCACGAAGTCGAGCGTCTTGCCGCCCGAGTGGAAATCGAAGACGATGTCCGCGCGGGGAAGCAGATCGCGTTGAAAATAGTCGGCGATCTTCTCCGTCACCGTGCCATCGGGCCGGCCAGGGAAGCTACGGTTCATGTTGCCCTTGTCGATCGGCGAAGTCCGCGTGCCGGCGCGGAAGGCCGGATAGTTCATTGCCGGCACGATGATCACGGTACCGGCGACGTCCTTCGGATCGAGCGTGCGGGCAAGATCGTAGAGCGCCAGCGGCCCCTCATACTCGTCGCCGTGATTGCCGCCGGTGAGAAGCGCCGTCGGTCCCTTGCCGTTGCGGATGACACAGACCGGGATCATCACCGAGCCCCAGGCGGAATCGTCGCGGCTGTAGGGCAGGCGCAGGAAGCCGTGCTGGACGCCGTCCTTGTCGAAATCGACGGTCGGGGCGATCGGTGAGGGACGCAAGGCCGGCATCGGGATCAATCCTTCGCGACCAGCTTGCGCGGCACATTGGCCAGGCACTCGACGCCGGTCTCGGTGATCAGGATGGATTCGGTGATCTCTAGCCCCATCGTCTCCAGCCATAGGCCGGTCATGAAATGGAAGGTCATGCCGGGCTGGAGCTCGGTGCGGTCGCCGGGGCGCAGGCTCATGGTGCGCTCGCCCCAGTCCGGCGGATAGGAGATGCCGATCGGGTAGCCGGTTCGGTTGTCCTTGACGATGCCGTACTTCTTCAAGACGGCGAAAAAGGCATTGGCGATGTCTTCGCAGGTGTTGCCCGGCTTTGCGGCGGCAAGACCTGCCTCCATGCCTTCCAGCGTCGCCTTCTCGGCGTCGAGGAAGGCCTGCGTCGGCTTGCCGAGGAAGACGGTACGCGACAGCGGGCAATGGTAGCGGTTGTGGCAGCCGGCGATCTCGAAGAAGGTGCCCTCGCCGGCCTTCATCGGACGGTCGTCCCAGGTCAGATGCGGCGCCGAGGCGTCGGCGCCCGACGGCAGCAGCGGCACGATCGCCGGATAGTCGCCGCCGATCCCATCGACGCCGCGGGTGCCGGCATCGTAGATCTCGGCGACCAGATCGCATTTGCGCATGCCGACCTCTATTCTGTCGACGATGCGCTGGTGCATGGCCTCGACGATGCGGGCGGCCCTGCGCATGTAGTCGATCTCGGTCGGGCTCTTTACCGCGCGCTGCCAGTTGACCAGCGCTGTCGCATCGACGAATCGGGCGTTGGGCAAATGCTTCTGCAGGGCGGCGAAGGCGGCGGCCGAGAACCAGTAATTGTCCATCTCGACGCCGATGGTGAGCTTCTCCCAGCCGCGATCGGAAAGCACGCTGGACAAGAAGTCCATCGGGTGGCGCTCGGTCGACTGCACATAGTGGTCGGCGTAGCCGATGATGTTGTCGTGAGCGAGGTAGGCGGTACGCTTGGCGCCATTGGCGTCCTGGCCGCGGCCATACCAGACCGGCTCGCCCGAAGGCGGCACGATGACCGCCTGGTGGACATAGAACGACCAGCCGTCGTAACCCGTCAGCCAGGCCATGTTGGAGGGATCGCTGACGATCAGCAGATCGACCCCCTTGGCCGCCATGGCTTGCCTTGTCTTGGCGAGGCGATCCGCATATTCGCCGCGCGTGAATTTAAGGTTCGGCTGCATTGTTCTTGATCCTCGTTTGTTGGGCCTGGCGGCCGGTATCAGCTTTCGAAAATGGTGCCGGCATTGGCCGCTTGGGCGCGGTCACGGGCCAAGGTGGCGATCGCCGTGTCCTGCACGCCGGTGCCGGTGAGGTCGGCGATGGTGATGTCGCTGTCCGAGCGCCGGCCGTGCTTGTCGCCGGCGATGATCTGGCCGAGTTCGGTCACATCGGCGTCGGCCGTCATCACCCCTGTCGCGATGGCATGATGCAGTTCGCCGAGCCGTTTGGTTTGCCTGGCGCTGTCGGCAACATAGAGATCGGCCATGCGCAGGATCGCCGGCGCGATCTCGTTCTTGTGCTCGGCATCCGAGCCCATGCCGGTGATGTGCTGGCCGGCCACGACGAAGCCGGCCTTGATCAGCGGCTCGGTCGATGGCGTCGTTGTGACGATGATGTCGGCGCCGGCTGCCGCCTTCGCCGCGTCCGGTTCGGCGCGCACCAGGATGCCGAGCTTCTCGCGCAGGCTGGCGGCGGCCACCTCGGCCTTGGCGGCATCGCGCGCCCAGATGCGGGCCTCCTCGATCGGCCGCACCAGGCGCAGCGCCTCGAGCTGCAGCCCGGCCTGCAAACCAGCGCCGAAGATCGCCGCCACGGTAGAGTCTTCGCGCGATAGATGCTTGGCCGCGACCGCGCCTGCGGCGGCGGTGCGGATGTCCGTCAGATAGCCATTGTCGAGCAGCAGCGCCTCGACCACTCCGGTTTTCGCCGAGAGCAACACCATCATGCCGCCGCCGCTCGGCAGGCCGAGCTTCGGATTGTCGAAGAAGCCGGAGCTGATCTTGACGGCGAAGCCGTCGATGCCGGGCACATAGGCGGACTTAACGTCGACCTCGCCGTGATGTTCGGGAATGTCGAGACGCAGGATCGGCGGCATCGCCACCGGCAGGGTGGCAAGCGCGCGGAAGGCGTTCTCGACGCAGGCGGCGGTATCGAGATCCAGGGTCACAATGTTGCGCAGTTCGGCCTCGGTGAGGATCATCATCCGGCTCATGCGGCACGCTCCACGGTTGATGGCGCCTCGCCGCAGACGATCTTCCTGTGCAGCGCCATGTCGATGTTGCGGCCGGAAAGGATGAGCACGGCAGGCCCGGCCGTCTTGACCTTGCCGGCAAGCAGCGCTGCGATGCCGACGGCACCGGCGCCTTCGACGATTTCGCGCTCCTGCTCATAGGCATGACGGATGCCGGTGGCGATCTCGTCCTCGGAGAGCAGGATAACATCGTCGAGCAGGTTGCGGCACATTCCAAAGGTCAGCCGGTTGTCGAGCCCGATGCCGCCGCCGAGCGAATCCGCCAGCGTCGGCAGTTCCTCGACCTCGACGGGACGGCCGGCGTCGAGGCTCGCCTTCATCGCCGCGCCCCGCGCCATCGACACCCCGATGACCTTGGAGCCGGGGCTGACCCCCTTGACGGCGGCGGCGACGCCCGAAGCCAGCCCGCCGCCAGACAGCGGCACCAGCACGCTTGCGGCGTCCGGAACCTGCTCGATGATCTCCAGACCGAGCGTGCCCTGGCCGGCGATGATGTCGGCGTGGTCGAAGGGCGGCAGCATGACCAGGCCTTGTTCGGCGACCAGCCTGTCGACCTCGGTTTGCGCATCGTCCTGGCTGTTGCCGACGATGCGTATCTCGGCGCCGAGGCGGCGGATCGCGTCGAGCTTGTTCTCGGGCACCAGCCGCGACATGCAGATCACCGCGCGGATGGCTTCGAGCCTCGCCGCATGCGCGAGCGCCCGGCCATGATTGCCGGTTGAGGCGGCGACCACACCGCGCGTCTTATCCTCAGGGCTTAGTGAAGCGATCGCGTTCGAGGCGCCGCGCAATTTGAAGGCGCCAGTGGTCTGATGGTGCTCGAGCTTGAGGTGGATGGGTTGGCCGACGCGATCCGTAAGGCTTTGCGACTGCACGGTTGGCGTGCGCTCGACCTTGCCGGCGATTCGCTCTCGGGCGGCGCGGATGTCGGCGAGGGTGGTGGCGCTCGTCATTGGGCGACCCCTTCTGGCCTGCCGGCCATCTCCCCCTCAAGGGGGGAGATAAGCAGCTTTGGCGCTGGCGCTCTTCCTGTGACTTCAGCGATTGGCGAAAGCCGGGCCGCAGTTGATCTCCCCCCTTGAGGGGGAGATGGCCGGCAGGCCAGAGGGGGTCGCTCGTGAATGCGGGACATCATCTTACTGCACCAGCGACTTCGTCATCAGCCGGCCGAACTGAGGCCGCGCCGTGGCGTCGCCGCACAGTCTGAGGCAATTCCAGGCGCTGGCCTGGTTGCTGGTGACGACCGGGCGGCCGATCGCCCGTTCCATGCCGGCGACCGCGAGCGCCGAGCGCAGCGCAGTGCAGGACACGAACAGCGCGTCAGCCTCGGCATCGGTTGCCTTGCCGGCCAGTTCGACAAGCGCGGCCGGCGGGATGCGCGCCATCTCGCGGTCGTCCTCGAAGCCGAGGCAGGTGAAGCTCACGATCTCGAAGCCGCGCCCGGCGAAATAGGCCGCCATCGGCCGGCTGGTCTCGACCGTGTAGGGGGTGAGCATGCTGATCCGTTTCGCGCCCAGCGCCTTCAGCCCGCGCACACCGGCCATCGGCGGCGTCACCACGGCAACGCCGGGCCTGGCGGCCCGGATCGCCGCCTCGATCTCGGCGTCGCCGATCACCACCGAGGCCGAGGTGCAGGAATAGCAGACGGCGTCGAGCGGCTCGTCCGGCAGGATGAGCGCGGCGGCGGCCTCCAGCTCCGGCTGCATCCTGCGCAGGTTCTCCGGCGTGGTCGGGTTCTTGTAGGGGATGCGGGCGACGTAGACGCCGATCCGCTCGCTCGCCACCATGCGATGGAAATCCGGCTCGCTGGTGTGGTCGGTGGCAAGGATGATCAGGCCGACGCGCTTTGCCAGCGGGCGCGCATCGAGGGCCGGCCTTGTCGGCAACAGCCTGATTTCGGGCAGCGGTTTCATCAAGACTACCTTTCGATCTTGCCGTAGCGATGTTCCAGCCAGCGCAGCAGCACGACCGAGAAAAGGCTGATGATCAGGAAGAAGGCGCCAACCAGCGTCATTGGCTCGACGTAGCGGTAATAGGTGTTGGCGACGCTCTTGGCCTGGTTCATCAGCTCCAGCACGGTGATCGCCGAGAGCAGCGGCGTCTCCTTGAACATGGCGATGAAGTAATTGGCCAAGGCCGGGATCATCGGCGGGATGGCCTGCGGCAGGATGATGTGCGTCCAGGTCTGGCCGGCGCCGAGATTGCAGGCCTTGGCCGCTTCCCACTGGCCGCGCGGGACGTTGTCGATGCCGGCGCGGTAGACCTCCGCCGTATAGGTGCCGTAGTGCAGGCCGAGCCCGATGACGCCGGCCACCAGCGGCGGCAGCAGGATGCCGAAGTCGGGAAGCACGTAGAAGATGAAATAGAGCTGCACCAGCAGCGGTGTGCCGCGGATGAATTCGGCGAGGAAGCCGACGGTGCGCGACACGGCCCGGTTCGGCGAGCGCCGCGCCAGCGCGATGGCCAGTCCGACCATCGCCGCCAGCACCGAGCCGAGCAGCGTCGCCAGGATGGTAATCTTCACCCCCTGGATCAGAGTCGGCAGGATCTCCCTGACGAAGTTCCAGTCCCAATCCATCAGACGCGCACTCCGTCGATGCCGCGCGCCATGCGGCGTTCCAGCGAGCGCACGCCCCAGGAGATGGCGAGCGCCAGCACGAAATAGATGATCAAGATGGTGGTGAACGGCATCAGCGTGTTGCCGGTCTGCGAGCGCACCACCTGCGCCTGGAAGGTGAGGTCGGCGAGCGAGATAAGCGAGACGACGGAGGTCGCCTTGAGCAGTTCGATGGCGTTGTTGCCGAAGGTCGGGAGCATGACCAGCAGCGCCTGCGGCAGGATGACATGGCGCATGCCTTGCCAGCGGCCGAGGTTGAGCGCGGTGCAGGCTTCGTACTGCTCGCGGCCGACCGACTGGATGGCGCCGCGCACCACTTCCGCCGCATAGGCGCCGACATTCAGGCCCAGCGCCAGCACGCCGGCCTGCAAAGGCGTCAGAGAAATGCCGGCAAGGGGCAGGACGAAATAGGCCCAGAACAGCTGCACGAAGATCGAGGTGCCGCGGAAGAACTCGATATAGGCGGTGGCCAGCGCGCGCAGCACGAAGAAGCGCGACAGCCGCCCCATGCCGGCCAGGAAGGCCATGATCAGCGCAAGCACCGACCCCATCAGCGTCAACTCGATGGTGACAAGCGCTCCCTGCAATATCAGGCCGAGATAGCCGGACCACTGGGTCATTTTGCGTTTAGGACTTCCTGTCGTTTGCGGTTATGCGGGGCAGCCGCGACAGCCCCTTCTCCCCGTTCACGGGGAGAAGATGCCGGCAGGCAGATGAGGGGCAGAGCCGCCTTCTGATACCTTGGCGCTGCCCCTCATCCGTCACTTCATGACACCTTCTCCCCGTGAACGAGAGAAGGAAGAAAGCGCCCTACTTCGCCGCGCAGAGCTTTTCGCGCGTCGTCGACATCGCGGCGGCGGCCGAGAAGCCGTAGGGCTCAATGATCTTGGCGAACTCGCCGGACTTCTTCAGCTTGGCGAGTTCGACATCGTAGGCATCGCGCAGCGCCTCGTCGCCCTTCTTGAAGGCTGCGCCGTCGCAATAGACCGGCGCGCCCAGCACCGGAGCGATGACTTCGAGGTTCGGATCATTGGCCTTCTTGACCAGGTCATTGATCGACAGCACGGGCAGCGAATAGGCGTCGATGCGGCCGTCCTGCAGCATCTTCAGGCCGCTCTGGCCGTCCGGCACGACGATGACGCGCTCGCGCGGCACACCGGCATTGAGCGCCAGCTTTTCCTCGGTGCCGCCGCCCGGGGCGCCGATGGTGGCGGACGAGTCCTTGGCGACGTCCTCATAGCTCTTGAAGCCCTTCGGATTGCCCTTCTTCACCAGCATTGCCTCGGCGTCGCACAGCACCGGCTCGGAATAGGCGACCGCCGCGCAACGCTCCGGCTTCATGAACAGGCCGGCGGTGACGACGTCGAAACGGCCAGCCTGCAAACCCGGGATCATGGCGCCATATTCGGAGATCGAGGCGACGATGTCGTTGACGCCGAGGCGCTTGAATATCTCGCGCGCCACATCCGGCGCGGCGCCCGAGACCTTGCCGTCGGCGGCGACAGCCGTGTAGGGCGGCTCGTTGGCGATGGCGACGCGGGCGAAGCCCTGCTCCTTCAATTGCTCGAGCTTGGCGTCGTCGGCCGAACGCGCGCCGGAGGCCAGCAGCATCGTTGTCGCCGCGAGGCCGGCGACGCCGGCCAGAATGGCAAGTTTCTTCATCGTTCCCAACTCCTTGTTGTTGTCTTGGTTGTTCGGTTTAGGCGCTCAGGTTCCGCGGACGGCTTCTTCGCCTTGGGGACGGCTTTTTCCCCGTTGGTCAGACGCGATGTCCGGCCGCGATGATCTTCTTCAGGAAGCCCTGCGTGCGCTCCTGTTTCGGGTGGCGGAAAATCTCATCGGGCTTGCCTTCCTCGACGATGCGGCCGCGGTCGAAGAACAGCACCCGGTCGGCGAAGTCGTGGGCAAAGCCCATTTCGTGGGTGACGAGCAGCATCGTCATGTCGGTCTCGGCGGCGAGCTTGCGCATGACGTTGAGCACCTCCTCGACCAGTTCCGGATCGAGCGCCGAGGTGACCTCGTCGAACAGCATGATCTTCGGCGACAAAGCCAGCGCGCGGGCGATCGCCACGCGCTGCTTCTGGCCGCCTGAAAGCTGCGCCGGCATGCTCTTGGCCTTGTCGGCCATGCCGACCATGTCGAGCAGTTCCATCGCCCGCTTCTCGGCGGCGGCGCGAGCGACGCCCTTGGTCAGCATCGGCGCCAGGGTGACGTTGTCCATGACGCATTTGTGCGGAAACAGATTGAACAACTGGAAGACCATGCCGATCTTCTGGCGCATTTTTGCGAGGTGCCGCTCATCTGCCGGCAGTAGCTGGCCGTTGCGCTCCATGTGGTAGAGCTGCTCGCCGTCGATCTGGATGTGGCCGCCATCGATCTTCTCCAGCGTCATCAGGATGCGCAGGATCGTCGTCTTGCCGGAGCCGGACGGACCGATCAGCGCCAGCTTCTCACCCGGCATGACCTGCATCGACAGGCCGTCCAGCACCTTGAAGGCACCGAAGCTTTTCGAAATGGCGTCAACCTTGATGATGGGTGCGGGCAATCAATTTCCCCGTTCTGGAGAAGCCTATGCCCTTAACGATGCGGAACGCGCCAAATCATGTCAATTAGGAAAATAATATCATGACAATATTTCCGGCACGGCACAAAATCAGGGCAATTCGCGCATCAGATGGCGAGCAGCAGATGCTCCGCATCGCCAAGCAGGAGCTTGGCGACAACGCTCAGGCCCGCGCGCAGTTCCCCTTCGGTTGTAGAGCCGAGAGAAATGCGCACGGCCGGATGCCAGGGTGACTCGGCGATGCGGAAGGAGGTGCCGGGTGCGATCGCCACGCCGCGCAGGCGGGCCTGCGAGACAAAGCTCTCCTCGGCGCGGTCGCCGGGAAGCTCGAGCCACAGATGCAGCCCGTCGCGCTGGACGCGGTAGTCGATGCCGGCCAGCACTTGCGAAGCGATGTCCTGGCGCCGCCTGAGCGCCGAGCGCTGCCAGCGGACGAGCTCCATCGCCGTCCCGTCGGTGACCCAGCGCGTGGCGATCTCGGCCACCATCGGCGTCGCCATCCAGTTCGAGACGAGGTGGCGATTGGCCACCGCCGCGACATAGCGGTCTGGCGCGGCCAGGTAGCCGATCCGCAGCCCGGGCACGGTGATCTTGGTGAAGGAGGTGACATAGAGCGTGCGCTCGGGCGCAAAGGCGGCTACCGGCGGCGGCCGGTCCTCGACCAGCGGCCCCAGCACGTCGTTCTCGATGATGGCGATGTCGTGCTTGCGCGCCACGGCCGCAATCTCCTCGCGCCGCCTGGCGTCCATCAGCGTCGCCGTCGGGTTGATGACCGAGGGCTGCACGAAGACGGCGCGGATGTCGGAAAGGCGGCAGGCCTCGTCGAGCGCTTCCGGGATGAGGCCGTTGCCGTCGATCGGCAGGCCTTCGAGGTTGAAGCCGAGATAGCGCGCGAGCGGCACCAGCGTATGGTGGCCAATGGCCTCGGTGGCGACCGTCGAGCCGGGCGGCGCCACGCTCATCAGCGCCACTGTCATGCCGGCGGTGGCGCCGTTGGTCAGGCTGACGTTCTGCGGCGAGGCGTCGAGGCCGCAGAGGCGCAGCCACTCGACCGCCACGGCGCGGTGGCGCGGAAAGACCATGTTCGGGCGGAAGGACAGCGCCGAGCTCGCCGGCAGGTTTTCGGCGAGCCAGCCCAGCGCCTGCTTCAGCCGCTCCAGGTGCATCGGCTCGCAGACCGGCTTGAGGATCGAGAGGTCGATGACCTCGCCCAGTCGCTCGGGAATGTAGGGCGGCTCCTCCTCGCGGCGTTGCGTCTGGACGAAGCTGCCGCGGCCGATCTCGCCGGAGATAAGGCCGCGCCGAATCAGCTCCTCATAGGCGCGGCTCACCGTTTGCACTGACAAATTCAGGTCTTCGGCCAGCCGGCGATGCGTCGGCAGACGGGCGCCATTGGCGAGGCGCCCGTCATGGATGGCGCGGGCAAACTGGTCGGCGAGCGACTGATAGGCCGGGCGGCGGATGAGGGCGGGATCTGGCTGCCACAATGTCATGACTTATTAGAGATCGAAATCAGTGCAATTGACAATCGAAATCATGCGCCGCCATGGTGGCGGGCAGCAAAAGGTGGACGCCGATGGCCGCAGCGAAACTCGATCCGATCGACCTCAAAATCCTCGACGCCATCCAGCGCGACGGGCGCATCACCAAGCTGGCCCTGGCCGACAAGGTCGGCCTGTCGCCGACGCCCTGCTGGATGCGGCTGCGCAAGCTGGAAAAGGCCGGCATCGTGGCCGGCTACCATGCCTCGATCGCCATGCGCACGATCGCGCCGGTGGCGACCGTGCTGATGGAGGTGACGCTAGCCAGCCACCGCCAGGCCGATTTTGACCGCTTCGAGCGCGTCATCCGCGACATCCCCGAGATCGTTGCCTGCTGGTCGGTCGGCGGCGGCGTTGACTACGTGCTGAAGGTGATGGCGCGCGACATCGATGCCTATCAGCGACTGGTCGACGCCCTGCTTGAGCGCGAGATCGGAATCGACCGCTACTTCACCTACATCGTCACCAAGACAGTGAAGGAGGGGACCGTGCTGCCGGTGGCGGATTTGTTGCCGGGGCAAGGGTGAGGGCTCAGCAAGGCCCCCTCATCCGCCGCTTCGCGGCCACCTTCTCCCCGAGGGGAGAGGTCGGATTGCCCCGATTGCCCTCGCAATTCGGTTGGCAATCCGGGTGAGGGCCTCTGTCTCAGTTGCGGTGGCTAGAGAGATCGCCCTGCTCTCCCGGCGAATAGAGACAATCTCTCTACCTGCGGCTGCCGAAACAGCCTCTCTGTCTCGGCCACGGGGCTAGTTTCTCCACATCGCCTTGGCACCCGGAGACCTGATCGATGTCCGCGCATCTTGCTTGCACGAACCGCCATGAAGCGCTCGACCGGCTTGCCGACCGTCGGCTGCTGCGTGCGCTCGCCTATGTCGACGGCCATTGGACGGCGAGCGAGGCGGCGGAAAGTTTCGAGGTGACCGATCCCGCGACCGGCGCCACCATCGCCTTCATTGCCGCGCTAGATTCCGGGCAGACGACAGAGGCGATCGATGCCGCGTCCCGCGCCTTTCCCGCCTGGCGGGCATTGCTACCGCAGGAGCGCTCGAAGATTTTGCGAAAATGGTTCGAGCTGATCATTGCCGCCAAAGAGGATCTGGCGCTGCTTATGACGCTCGAACAAGGCAAGCCGCTGAAGGAGTCGCTCGGCGAGATCGACTATGCCGCCTCCTTCGTCGAGTGGTACGCCGAGGAAGCTAAACGCCTCAACGCCGAAAACGTCACCAGCCATCTGCCGGGCGCCGAGATGATGGTCCGGCGCGAGCCGCTCGGCGTCGTCGGCGTCGTCACGCCGTGGAATTTTCCATCGGCTATGCTCACCCGCAAGGCGGCCGCCGCCCTTGCCGCCGGCTGCACCATCGTCGCGCACCCCTCCTCAGAAACGCCGCTGTCGGCGCTGGCGCTGGCCGAACTCGGCGAGCGTGCCGGTCTTCCCGCCGGTGTCTTCAACGTCGTCACCGGCAATGCCCGCGCAATCGTCGGGCGGATGTGCGAGGATGTCCGCGTGCGCGCCATGAGCTTCACCGGCTCGACCGAAATCGGCCGGCTGATCGCCGCGCAAAGTGCGCCGACCATGAAGCGACTGATCATGGAGCTCGGCGGCCATGCACCGCTGATCGTGTTCGACGACGCCGATATCGACAAAGCGGTTGCGATCGCGCTGGACGCCAAATTCGCCACCTCCGGCCAGGATTGCCTGGCCGCCAACCGGATCTATGTGCAGCGGCCGCTCTATGACCGCTTCTGCGCCGCGTTCGCCCACCGCATCGAGCGGCTCCGCACCGGCAATGGGCTTTCTGGCGAGGCCGATATCGGTCCGCTGATGCATGAGCGCGCCGTCAAGAAGGTGGAGGAGCAGGTGGCCGATGCACTCGCGCGCGGGGCGCGGTGTCTCGCCGGCGGCAAGCGCCACGCCGCCGGCCCGCTGTTCTACCAGCCGACGCTGCTTGTCGACGTGCCGGACGAAGCCCTGATCATGCGCGACGAAACCTTCGGCCCGGTCGCCGCGGTGACGCCCTTCGACGACGAGGCAGAGGTCGTCGCCCGCGCCAACGCCACCGAATATGGGCTCGTCGCCTATGTCGTGACCGAAAGCGGCGCCCGGCAGGCGCGCATGGGCCGTGCGCTGGATTACGGCATGGTCGCCATCAACCGGGTGAAGATCACCGGCGCGCCGATCCCGTTCGGCGGCGTCAAGCAGTCCGGCATCGGCCGCGAAGGCTCGCGCCACGGATCAGAGGCCTTTACCGACCTAAAATACCTGTGTCTCGATGTGGCCTAGGACCGCCCGGACCGCCGTCCTCAAGGAGTGAAAAAGATGCTTGAACAATCCAACGAACTCTCAGCCTGGGACCGTGACCACTTCTTCCATCCCTCGACCCATATGGGCACTCATGCGCGGGGCGAATCGCCGGCTCGCGTCATGGCCGGCGGCGAGGGCGTCACCGTCTGGGACAACAATGGCAAGAAAAGCATCGACGCCTTCGCCGGGCTCTATTGCGTCAATGTCGGTTATGGCCGCCAGAAGATCGCCGATGCCATTGCCACCCAGGCAAAGAGCCTCGCCTACTATCACGCCTATGTCGGCCACGGCACGGAGGCTTCGATCACCTTGGCCAAGATGATCGTCGACCGCGCGCCCGAGGGCATGTCGAGGGTGTATTTCGGGCTCTCCGGCTCGGACGCCAACGAGACCAACATCAAGCTGATCTGGTATTACAACAACGTGCTCGGCCGGCCGGAGAAGAAGAAGATCATCTCGCGCTGGCGCGGCTATCACGGCTCGGGCGTGATGACGGGCTCGCTGACCGGGCTCGACCTGTTCCACAACGCCTTCGACCTGCCGCGCGCGCCGATCCTGCACACCGAGGCGCCCTACTATTTCCGCCGCGCCGACCGCTCGCAGAGCGAGGAGCAGTTCTCGCAATATTGCGCCGACAAGCTGGAAGAAATGATCCTCGCCGAAGGTCCGGAGACGGTCGCGGCCCTCATCGGCGAGCCGATCCTCGGCACCGGCGGCATCGTGCCGCCGCCGGCCGGTTACTGGGAAAAGATCCAGGCGGTGCTGAAGAAGTACGACGTGCTGCTCGTCGCCGACGACGTGGTGACCGGCTTCGGCAGGCTCGGCACGATGTTCGGCTCCCACCATTACGGTATCAAGCCGGACCTAATCACCATCGCCAAGGGCCTGACCTCTGCCTATGCGCCACTCTCCGGCGTCATCGTCTCCGACAAGGTCTGGCAGGTGCTGGTCAAAGGCTCCGACAAGCTCGGCTCGCTCGGCCATGGCTGGACCTATTCGGCGCATCCGATCTGCGTTGCCGCGGGCGTCGCCAATCTCGAACTGATCGACGAGATGGACCTGGTCAGGAACGCCGGCGAGACCGGCGCCTATTTCCGCGCCGAGCTTGCCAAGGCGGTCGGCGGCCACAAACATGTCGGGGAGGTGCGTGGCGACGGGATGCTGGCGGCGATCGAATTCGTCAAGGACCGCGACGACCGCGCCTTCTTCGATCCGGCGCTGAAAGTGGGGCCGCAGATCGCCACGGCACTCGCCGCAAGCGGCGTCCTCGGCCGCGCCATGCCGCAGGGCGACATCCTCGGCTTCGCGCCGCCGCTCTGCCTGACGCGCGAGGAAGCCGACACGGTGGTGGCGAAGACAGCGGACGCGGTGAACGCCGTGTTTGCCAGCCTCTGAGACGGGGGATGAATGGCATGACCAGAACCATTCCAGCCACCATGGCCGCCGTGCAGCTCACCGGCCATGGCGGTCCGGAAAAGCTCGTCTACCGCACCGATGTGAAGGTGCCCGCGCCGGCCGCCGGCGAAGTGCTGGTCAAGGTCAGCGCCTGCGGCATGAACAACACCGATGTCTGGGTGCGGCAGGGCGCCTATGGCACGGAAGAGGATGCGGCGGCGGTGTCGACCTGGCGCCGGCAGGGCAACACGCTTGTTTTCCCGCGCATCCAGGGCACCGACACGGTGGGGACCATCGCCGCCGTCGGCGACGGCGTCTCGCCCGACCGTATCGGCGAGCGGGTGATGGTCGATTTTTCCATCTACAACCGCGACGACAATTCGCTGGCCGACATCGACTATATGGGCCATGGCCGCGACGGCGGTTACGCCGAATATCAGACCTTGCCGGCCGAGAACGCGCATGTCGTCGACACCGATATGAGCGACGTCGAGCTCGCCACCTTCTGCTGCGCATATCTGACCGGCGAGCAGATGCTGGAGCGCGCGGCACTGAAAGCCGGCGAACTTGTGCTGGTCACCGGCGCTTCCGGCGGCGTCGGCTCGGGTATCGTGCAGTTGGCGCGGGCGCGCGGCGCCATCCCCTATGCCATTGTCGGCAAGGGCAAGGAGCAGGCGGTGCTCGATATCGGCGCCGAAAAGGTGATCACGCGCGGGGTGGCCGACCTGCCGGCCGCCGTTAGCGAAGCGACGGGCGGAAAACCGATCGACGTGGTCGCCGACCTTGTCGGCGGCGCCATCTTCAACGACCTGTTGCGCATCCTGCGGCCCGAGGGGCGCTACACCACGGCTGGCGCCATCGCCGGTCCAGTGGTGCAGTTGGATCTCCGTACCATGTACCTGAAGCAGCTGCAGCTGCACGGCTCGAGCCAGGGCACGCGGGCGGATTTTCGCCGCATCGTCCGCTACATCGAAGACAAGAAGATTCGGCCGCTGGTCGGTGGCGTCTACAAACTGTCTGACTTCCACCGCGCGCAGACGGATTTCGTGGCGAAGGACTTTGTCGGCAAGCTTGTCGTGGTGCCGGACGCGATGTGGAACCGCGGCGAAGATCACTGGTCGGGGACCGAACCGAGATCAGCTCAAATTGCAATTGAATAGTGTCATCTTGAGTCATCGCAGACTGACGCCATTCTCTGCCTCAGCGCAACGAGGCGACAACAGACAAACCCAAGGTAATGAGTCCTCCCGGGAACAGTAGCGCTGTTTTCGAGTTGATAGTCTGATCAACCAGTAGCTGTTTTGCAGGATGCACGACAGGGCGAACGGGAGAGTTCCATGGGTCTCGGCACAATTCTGATAGTTCTGCTAATTCTTGTTTTGCTTGGCGGCTTCAGCGGCCTCGGCGGCGGTCCGTTTTACGGCACCGGTTATTACGGCGGCGGCGGCCTTGGGTTGGTATTGCTGATCGTCATCATCCTGGTTGTGCTCGGCCGCCTCTAGCGCCGCTGAGGCAGACATAGCGTTGCCCGCTGATCGAGCAGCGATCGGCGGGCAATTGGCGATGGCGACCGCGGAGGGAGCATTGGGCCGCAAACTCGACCTCAGAAGCGGCCGGCCGGTCTGGTTCGCCTATCGCGCGCCGCCCGTCCGAGTGGGAAAGCTGACACGAGACGTAAAGAGCGAAGTGCTGGTCGTCGGCATGGGCATCAGCGGCGCCATGATGGCGGAGGCGCTGACGCGTGCGGGCCATGAAGTGATGTGCATCGATCGACGCGGCCCGGTTCTCGGATCAACCTCGGCGACGACGGCGCTGGTGCAGTTCGAACTTGATCAACCGCTGGTCAAACTTTCCGCCATCAAGGGTAAGCTCGACGCCGCGCGCGCATGGCGGCGCTCGCGCTTGGCGGTGATCAACCTTCGCGGGCGGATCGCCGAACTCGGCATCGACTGCACCCTCGCCGACCCGCCTTCACTCTATCTGGCGGGCAACATGCTTGGTCCGGCGGAATTGCGCACCGAAAGCAACGCACGCCGGCAGGCCGGGATTGCCGCGACTTATCTGACCCGCCAGGCTCTGGCCGACAGTTTCGGAATCGATCGCGCAGCAGCCATCCTCAGCCACGACAACATTGCGCTCGATCCGCGCAAGCTCACAGCCGGATTGTTGCTGCGGGCTTTGGGGCGGAAGGCACGTCTTTATGCGCCAGTGCAAGCGACCGAGATCGAGCACGGTCGCGATCAGGTTGTTGTCAAAACCAGTCTCGGTCCGACGATCTCGGCGCGACATCTGGTGCTGGCAACCGGCTATGAGTTGACCGACATCATTCCGGCGACCGCGCACAGCATCGTTTCAACCTGGGCGATCGCCACGAACCGCCAGCCCCAAGGCCTATGGCCTGCGACTGCTCTGCTATGGGAGGCATCGGAGCCGTATCTTTACGTTCGGACAACGGCAGACGGCCGGGTCATTTGTGGTGGTGAGGACGAGGATTTCACCGATGAGGAGCATCGCGACGCAATGATCGCCGAAAAGGCCCAGCGCCTGGCGGCCAAGCTGGGCCATCTGTTGCCAAAGCTGGACACCAGACCGGAATTTGCATGGACCGGCTCCTTCGGCACCACGACCTCCGGCCTGCCCTATATAGGCGCCCTGCCCCGCTTCCCACGCATTCACGCCGTGATGGGCTATGGCGGCAACGGCATCACCTTCTCGCAGATCGCTTCTGAGATGGTTTCATCTGCGATTGGCGGCCTCCAGGACATCGATTCCGAGCTTTTTGCATTCCGCGGCTGCTAGATCGACAGGCGAGAGCGCCGAAGGCCAGGACTACCTCCTGGGTGACTGAACTAGGTCCACTCCGACAGGATTGTCTCCATCTCCACTGTCTCGACCTGCTGCGCAAATCGTTGATGATAGACCGTTAGCAGCGCGTCGTGAGTGGCATCCGAAGTGCTGCACAGAGCGTCCGTCACCAGCACCACCCGGTAGCCGAAATCAATGGCGCCGAGAACGGTTGCCAGCACGCAGACGTCGGTCTCGCCGCCGGTGATCACCAGCGTGTCGATCCTATGCTGCGCGAGAAAGTTACTGAGCCTGCCCTCGAACCAGGGCGAATAGATGTGCTTGTCGAGAACGGTTGCCGGCGGAGAGTGCCGCATCAGCGAAGGCAGAAGCTCAATCATTTCCGGGTCGAGCTCGGACATGGTCATCGACGCCCATCGGTCATAGTAGCGCTTCCACGTGCCCACCCCCTGCCCCGGCCTCTGTGCAGGCAGGAAGCGGGTAAAGATGGTTTGCGCCGCATGCCTTGCGACCAGCGTTTCGATGAGGGGCAGGACGCGGGCCATCCACGGCGTCGCCCAGGGCGATGGCTCCGCGAACAAGCGCTGCATGTCGACGCAGAGATGGACGCAACTGCTGCCCAATGGTCCGTAGGTCAATCCATGCGCTGACATTGAGGACCTCTTCGGTCCGACCTCTTTCCGACACGACGCCTGGTTAGGCCTTGCAGGCTTGCGTGCCGCTTCTTTGCGTCGCTGCAGCTATTCGGGGAGGTGCGGCGTATGCTGTTTGTCCTCGGCCGGATCGGCGTCGATGCGCGCCTTGTGCGGATCGAAAACGCCGTGCCGAGCGATAGCCAAGGCGGCTGTCTCAGGCGTCTCATAGGCCCTCATGAAATTGTCGGCGGATGCACCGGCGGCATGAACGCGCCAATAGCTGGCCGTGCCCCATGGAGAATCCGAGGTGGTGTTCGTTTTCTCGAAGAGCTCGAAATAGATATCCTCGAACGGGATGTAGAAGACCGGATTTCGCCCATCTTCATAAAGCAGCTTTGCCCGCTCGCTGGACGCAACGATGGCGTCTGAAAACCTGACCGTCACTGTGCCGTCAAAGGGCACGATGGCAGGGGCGGTCGGAAAATGCATGGAACTCGCCGGTGAGGTTTGCATTCTCGTACTCCTTGACTGCGTGTTCATGGAAACGTTGCTCAGCCATGGCAGTTCCGGCCAAGCGCGCAATTGGCGCAAACCTTTTCGACCCCGACGGTAGACCGTCAGGGCTCGCCCTTGGAGTTCATGATTTGAATGGCGGGCGCGACCACCCGCCACGGCAGGTGGGCTTTGCCCTGAACTGAGCCGGAGACGTCCAGCCCAGCGCGTTAGCGTGAGCGCCAGGGTCGGACAAAAAGCGTCGTCAGAAAACTGCTGAGGACAATCCACGCAGCCACCTCGCGCCCGGATGCCCCAGGCCTGCCCCGCCTGGTGCTTGCGTGGGCCGCCATCACGGGCGCGAGGTCGGGTCGGCTTCCGTGCCTGACAGAATAGGCGCGGGTTATCTCGGCGCCGAATAGGAAGATCTGGGCCGAATAGTAGACCCACAACAGCACGATTATCAGCGCGCCGGCCGCACCATAGGACGTCGCTATCGCACTCGTCCCGATGTACCAGCCGATCAGAGCCTTGCCGATCGTGAACAAAAGCGTGGTAACGAGCGAACCGACGGCGACGTCGCGCCATTGCAACGTCCTGTCAGGCAGGACCTTGTATATTGCCGCAAAGAGCAGTGCGATCAGCACGAAGGAAACCACTGTGTTGATGGCGCTGACTATCAGTTCGCCGAACGGAAGACCTGCATTGATGAGTTCGCCGAGGGCGGAGATTGCCGTGCTCGCAGCCAGCGATACCAGAAGCATGAAGCCGAGGGCGGCGACAAGCCCAAGGCTTGCGGCCCGCGCCCGCACCAATCGCGACAGCGACGTGCCGCCCGGCTTCACCTTCCAGATTTCGTTGAGCGAGAGCTGCATCTCGCCGAAGACGCCCGACGCGGTTACGAGCAACGTCACCAACCCCAATATGGCGGCCAGGGTACTCGATGATCCGCGCGAGGCGGTCTCGATCGTCGCCTGCAGGAGATCGGCGCTCTGCGCGCCCATGACGCCCGATATCTGCGCCGAAAGGGCCAGCCGGGCGGCGTCGTTGCCGAAGACCAGGCCAGCAATCGCCACCACGATCAGCAGGATCGGCGCAAGCGAGGTGGCGGCATAGAAGGCCATCGCCGCACCATGGCTCAGTGCGTTGTCGTTGACGAAGCCGCTGATGGCCTCTTTCAGCAGAACCCAGCCTTCACGAACCCACGCTCGCATCTTCGCTCTGCCGCCACATCTGGGACGCAAAATCGCGCACAGGACAAACCCGGCATGGGCACGATGGTTCCTTTGGGCATTGTTTCACCGAGCGCCCGACCTGCCCAGAAAGATGCTTCCGTGTTCGTGGAAGATGTGTTGCGCTAATCCTCTGTTTGTTCCCTTCGGCCAGCCGATTCGCACGCCCTAGCACCGCTGGCGCCGCAAGCCGCTCGATGATTTCAGGGTCGATCGCTTCAATCCCGCCCAGGTGCAATGAACTCGGCGGTCGAAAGCCTCGATTGGGATCTGCGTGGTGAACGTTGACGGGCAGCGTGCGGCAGTTCACCTTCGCGCGGATTGCCTGTCCAAGGCGCGTTGTTTTTCGGACCCTTCGCACCCTATGCAAAACAAGACTACGCAGGCGACAAGGCAGGCCACAAGCGCCAATCAGAGCCAGGCCGTCGGCGCGGATCTGATCGCTGTCGTCATTGCCGTAACCGCTGGCGAGCCACGTGTCCTGACCATTGAGCAAGCTCAAGCCTTGCCGTCCGGCCCTTTTGAGTTCGGCCATCGTTCCCTGCAGTCAGGCCTGAGGGCATGGGTGGAGCGGCAGACAAGCCATCCGCTGGGCTATATAGAACAGCTCTACACCTTTGCCGACCGCGACCGGACCGGCGACGAGCGTGTGCAGATCTCGATCAGCTATCTCGGCCTGACAAGAGAAGAGCAGGCCGAACGGTCGCCAACGCATGGCTGGCGAGGCTGGTATGACTATTTTCCCTGGGAGGATCACCGTGCGGGCGTGCCACCTATCGTGCCCGATGTGCTCATCCCTCGACTTTTGGCCTGGGCCGACGGCACGGATAATCTGAGCATACGCCGCGATCGCCGGCAGCGCGTGGCGTATGCCTTCGGCCTGGATGATCGCGGCTGGAACGAGGAGCTTGCTCTGCAGCGTTACGAACTGCTGTATGAGGCCGCCCTGGTGCCGGAGGCCACACGCGGCCGGGACAATGGCATTTCGCCGGCCATTCCCGGCCGGCCAATGACTGCCGACCATCGCCGCATTCTGGCGACCGGGATCGCCAGGCTTCGAACCAAGATCAAATACCGCCCCGTCGTGTTCGAGCTAATGCCGCCGGCTTTCACGCTCCTGCAGTTGCAGCGAACCGTTGAAGCGCTCGCAGGCCGGCTCGTGCACAAACAGAATTTCCGGCGCCTTATCGAACAGCAGGATCTGGTCGAGGAGACCGGGGAGACGATGTCGGACACAGGCGGGCGTCCGGCGAAGCGTTTCCGTTTCCGTCAGGCGGTTCTGGCGGAACGAGCTGTCGCGGGGACAAAATTGCCACTTTCACGCGCTTGACATTCCTTATGCTCAAGTTAAGCATATGCCTCAGTTATACTCAATTCGAGCATAATTGGAGACAGGGTATGTTCAACGCCTCCGCGCGCACGGCCGCGCTCTACGAACGCGTGCGCCGGGTCATCCCACCGATCGAATGGACCGCCTTCGCCGGCGACATCGACGCCATCCTCGACCTGAAGCGGCAGCGAAACGCTGTCATCCTGGCGCACAACTATCAGACGCCGGAGATCTTCCATTGCGTCGCCGATATCGTCGGCGACAGCCTGGCGCTTGCCCGCAAGGCGATATCGGCCGAAGCGGACGTGATTGTGCTGGCCGGCGTGCATTTCATGGCCGAGACGGCAAAGCTGCTCAACCCTGAGAAGACCGTGCTCATTCCAGACCTGCGCGCAGGCTGTTCACTGGCGGACTCCATTACCGCCGAGGATATCCGCCTGCTCAGGCAACGCTACCCCGGCCTGCCGGTCGTCACCTATGTCAACACGTCGGCTGAGGTGAAGGCCGAGTCCGACATCTGTTGCACGTCAGGCAATGCGAAAGCGGTCGTCGAGTCCCTTGGCGTTCCCCGGGTGATCATGCTGCCGGACGAGTATCTGGCCCATAACATCGCCGCCCAGACCGACGTGGAGATCATCGCCTGGAAAGGGCATTGCGAGGTGCATGAGCGCTTCACGCCAGCCGATATCCGCGAGTTGCGCGAAAACCATCCCGGCGTGACGGTGCTCGCGCATCCCGAATGCCCGCCCGATGTGGTGGCCGAGGCCGACTTTTCCGGCTCGACCGCCGCCATGTCCGATTATGTCGAAAGGCAAAAGCCGCCCCGCGTCGTGCTGATGACGGAATGCTCGATGAGCGACAATGTCGCGCTCCAGCATCCCGAGGTCGAATTCATCCGACCCTGCAATCTCTGCCCGCACATGAAGCGGATAACGCTGGCCAGCATCCGCATGGCGCTCGAGCAGAACCGCCATGTCGTCACCATTGAGCCGGAGATTGCCGGGCGCGCGCGGCTGGCCGTCGAGCGGATGCTGGCGGTATGAGCATGGACGTCCGCGACCTCGACGACCGGCCGGTCATCATCGGCGCCGGCATAGCCGGGCTGATGACCGCACTACACTTGGCACCCGAGCCGGTGCTTCTGCTCTCAAGATCGCCGCTTGGCGCGGATGCGTCCAGCGCGTGGGCGCAAGGCGGGCTTGCCGCCAGCATGGGCGATGATGATGACCCGATCCTCCATCTTACCGATACGCTCGCCGCCGGTGACGGCCTTTGCGATGCGGAAGCAGCAAGGCGCATCGTGTACGCTGCGCCCGCCGCGATCGAATATCTGGCACGGTTTGGGGTTCGTTTTGATCGGACGCCGGCAGGCGCCCTTCGTCTCGGACTGGAGGCCGCGCACAGCCGGCGGCGCATCGTTCATGCCGGTGGTGACGGCAGCGGACGAGAGGTCATGCGTGCCCTGGTCGCGGCGGTACGTTCGACGCCGACAATAGAGGTGATCGAGGGCTTCGAAGCGCGCCGGCTGGTGGCGGAGGACGGCAGAATCGCCGGTGTCCTGGCGAGCGGCGCGGCAGGTCCGGTGTTCCTCGCGACGGCACGGGTCGTCCTCGCCACGGGTGGGATCGGTGGCTTGTTCCACGACAGCACCAATCCTCTGGGCAGTTGCGGACAGGGTCTGGCGTTGGCGGCCCGTGCGGGGGCTGTGCTTGCCGATCTGGAATTCGTCCAGTTCCATCCGACCGCGCTTGACGAGCCGAAGCGCCCGATGTCGCTGATCAGCGAAGCCGTTCGCGGCGAAGGCGCAACCTTGGTCGATGAGACGGGCCGGCGGTTTCTCAGCGGCGTGCAAGGAACGGAACTTGCGCCGCGCGACGTGCTGGCGCGTGCCGTCGGGAACCATCTGGCCAGCGGACACCGCGTCTTTCTCGACGTGCGGGAAAGGCCCGGCCCGACATTCGCGCGGCAGTTCCCGACGATCGCATTGGCTTGCAAAGAGGCCGGCATCGATCCGGCGCGTGACCTCATTCCCATCCGACCGGCGCAGCACTACCACATGGGTGGTGTGGCCGTGGATCTGGCCGGCCGCACATCGGTTCAAGGACTTTGGGCTTGCGGCGAAGTCGCCTCGACCGGATTGCATGGCGCCAACAGGCTCGCCAGCAATTCCTTGACCGAGGCGGTGGTCTGCGCACGCTGGGTGGCAGAAAGCCTGCGGGGGATCCCTGCCCGGCGTGCACAGCAAACGTTTGCAAGTGACTCTCCGTCGCCCGATCCGGCAGCAGTGCGCCCTGTCTTGTCGCGCGCGCTCGGTGTTGTACGGAATCGCGAAGGCCTGGAAGCAGCGGCGCGTGCCTTGTTGCCGCTCGCCGAGTGCGCGGATGCTACCTCAGGTCCGGCCGTGGTCGGGCTGATGATCACGATTGCCGCGTTGCAACGTCGGGAAAGTCGCGGCGCCCACCAGCGGACGGATTTTCCCCTTCATGCGGCCGTCGCCCGCCGCTCAGAAATCACCCTGGAGGCCGCCCTGAGGACAGCGCGGGAACTCGAACCTCGGCTGGAATGCCTGACATGATGGACCTCTCGCCACTTCCCACAATCATGTTTGAGCCTCTGGTACGGGCAGCTCTGCTCGAGGACCTTGGCAGGGCCGGCGATTTGACCACGGACGCCATCGTGGCGAATGAACGCCACGTGACGACCGTGCTGGCGGCGCGCCAGCAAGGCGTCGTCGCCGGCCTTGATCTGGCGATGCTTGCCTTCAAGCTGATCGATCCGAATGTCGAGATGACGGTGGAACGCGCGGACGGCAGCGAGGTCGCGCAGGGAGAGGTCATCGCCTCGGTGAGCGGCCCGGCCCGCGCCATTCTCACGGCGGAACGCACGGCGCTCAATTTCCTGGGCCATCTCAGCGGCATAGCCACGGCGACGACATCAATCGTCAATGCGGTCCGGGGGCACAAGGCGAAAATCGTCTGCACCCGCAAG
The DNA here is from genome assembly GCF_003997725.1 of Mesorhizobium sp. M4A.F.Ca.ET.050.02.1.1. Classification (NCBI taxonomy): domain Bacteria; kingdom Pseudomonadati; phylum Pseudomonadota; class Alphaproteobacteria; order Hyphomicrobiales; family Phyllobacteriaceae; genus Mesorhizobium; species Mesorhizobium sp. M4A.F.Ca.ET.050.02.1.1. The sequence continues at coordinate 1,674 of NZ_RZSG01000006.1, read as the reverse complement.
ACGACTCCTGGCTTGCGAGCGGTCGAAAAATACGCTGTGCGCGCCGGCGGCGGCGCCAATCACCGCTTCGGCCTCGACGACGCCATCCTGATCAAGGACAACCACATCGCCATCGCCGGCGGAATTCGCCCGGCAATGGAGCGGGCGCGAATGAGCGTCGGCCATCTCGTCAAGGTCGAAGTCGAGGTCGATACGCTGGTCCAGTTGGAAGAGGCCTTGGCGCACGCGCCCGACGCAGTCCTGCTGGACAACATGTCAGTCGATGACTTGCGCAATGCGGTGGCCATGGTGGGTGGCCGGGCGGTCACCGAGGCGTCTGGCAGGATCACCGCCGCGATTGCGCCAGCCGTTGCCGCAACCGGTATCGACCTGATTTCCATCGGCTGGTTGACTCACAGCGCCCCGATCCTCGATATCGGCCTCGATTATCGTGAGCTTTGATCGTCGGACCTGGCCATCTAAAGTCTAGCCGGCTCGCCACAACGCAAGGAACAGGATCGAAATGCACGCAGCGATTTCGGAAAAGACCGCGCCTGAAGTTCAATCCCTCGGCGACCGCCGGGTATGGAGCCTGGAAGAAGCCCAGGCTCTCCACGATGCACCTTTCAACGACCTCTTGTTTCAGGCGCAGACCGTTCACCGCCAGAACTTCGATCCCAACAAGGTCCAGCTCAGCCGACTTCTCAGCATCAAGACGGGCGGCTGTCCGGAGGATTGCGGCTATTGCAGCCAGTCGGCGCACCATGAAAGCGGGCTGAAGGCGTCGAAGCTGATGGAGGTCAGGCGCGTCATCGCTGAAGCGACCAAGGCGCGCGACGCCGGCGCCACCCGCTATTGCATGGGCGCCGCCTGGCGAAATCCCAAGGGGCGCGACATGGATGCGGTCGTGGCGATGGTCGAAGGCGTCAAGGCGCTGGGCATGGAGACCTGCATGACGCTCGGCATGCTCGACCTCGGCCAGGCGCAGCGGCTGAAGGAGGCCGGCCTCGACTACTACAACCACAACATCGACACCTCCGAGCGCTACTACTCAGAGATCATCTCGACCCGGACATTTGCAGACCGCCTGGATACGCTGGCCAATGTCCGCGACAGCGGCATCAAGGTCTGCTGCGGCGGCATTGTCGGCATGGGCGAAGAGCCGGTGGACCGGATCGACATGCTGGTGACATTGGCCAACCTGCCGGAACATCCGGAAAGCGTTCCGATCAACATGCTCATCCCGATCGCCGGCACCCCGCTTGCCGATGCCAGGCCGATCGAGCCGATCGAGTTCGTGCGCGTGATCGCGCTGGCGCGCATCATGATGCCGAAATCGCATGTCCGACTTTCCGCCGGGCGCACCGCCATGACCGACGAGATGCAGGCGCTGTGCTTCTTTGCCGGCGCCAACTCGATCTTCGTCGGCGACACGCTGCTGACGGCGGACAATCCCGGCGAGGACAAAGATACGCTGCTGTTCCGCCGTCTCGGCATCGAGCCGATGGACCTCGAGGCGCAATGAACGAAGCGCCGCTTGCCCGCTATGACGCGACCTTGCGCGGACTGGCGCGCAAGGACCGTCTGCGGACGCTTTCGCCGCGCGCTGGGCTCGATTTCTCGTCGAACGACTATCTCGGGCTCGCCGCCTCCAAAAGACTGGGCGACGCGGTTGCGGCGGCGATCGCGCAGGGC
>NZ_RZSG01000069.1:0-14615 GCF_003997725.1 Mesorhizobium sp. M4A.F.Ca.ET.050.02.1.1 | reverse complement strand
CTTCCTGCACCTCGATTCCTTCCACATGAACATCGAGGAGGCCGATGCCGGACTGGCCATCCGCAACGCCGCCGGCAAAATCGGCTATGTTCATATCGGCGAGAGCCATCGCGGCTTCCTCGGCACCGGCAGCATCGACTTCGCCGCGATCTTCGATGCGCTGACCGCCATTGGCTATAGCGACGACCTCAGCTTCGAATCCTTCTCCTCGGAGATCGTCGACGAGAACCTGTCGAAGAAGACGGCGATCTGGCGCAATCTGTGGACAGACAATATGGAGCTCGCCCGCCATGCCCGCCGCTTCATCGCGGTCGGGCTGGAGACGGCGCGGCGCAAGGCCGAGCTGGTCACGGCGACGCAGAAGCCCTGAGGCTCTGGCTGGCACCTACCGCTGCCTTGAAGCTTGCGGGTAATTTTACGAGCGCATTCGATTAAGATCGTTCCCTGTTTGATTCGTCCCCGGTCATGGCCCGGAGAGGAGGAGCAGGAACGGCATGAGCAAGGCCCTTACCACTTTCGCGTTGGTCGCGGTGCTCACCGCTCTGCTCATGGCGCTTTCGCTGGCGGTCGCCAGGCACGGCTATCCCTACGGCGCTTTCGGCGTGAAACGCCTCGACGGCATCGCCGATGCCGGCTCCTTCATTCCGCTAGCCGCCGTCTATTTCTTCAGCGCGCTTCTGATGATGATCCTGCCGCTGCGCGCCGCCAGCATCGTGCTGACCAACGCCGCCGACGCGCTGTTCTGGGCGACGGTTGCGCTGTTTGCCACCATCGTCGGCTCCCTCGTCGCCAGATGGGCCTTCGGCCAGGGCGGCGTGCTGTGGGCGCTGGTCAACTGGCGGTTCCTGTTCGTCGCCGCCATCGTCGCGGCCCATTTCGCCATGAACGAGCTGCGCCGCAATATCCTGTTGAGAAGCCTGTTCTTCGTCGTCTTTGCCGCGGCGACGCTGGCCTGCCTGTTCTGGACCTTCCAGGCCTGACCATCCATATCCCGTTTCGGCAAGGCGACAGGCGCGGGCTTTCATCGGCCCGCGCCATCGGCTATTCCGGTCCATGACCGCCTTCTCGCTGTCATCATTTGTCTGATAAATGGCTTGACTGAGAGATGACCGCGGCGGACAAGGCCGCCAGCAAAGCTTCACAAGGAAAGACCATGACCCTGTTTCGTAAGAACCTCATCGATGGCGAATGGGTGGGCGAGGCCGGCTCCCGCAACATCAACCCCTCCAACACCGGTGATGTCGTCGGTGAATATGCCTCCGCCGGCGCAGGCGAGGCGCGTCAGGCCATCGCCGCCGCCAAGGCGGCCTTTCCGGCCTGGTCGCGCTCGGCGCCGCTCGCCCGCCACGCGGTGCTGAAGAAAACGTCGGATGAGATCATGGCCCGCAAGGACGAGATCGGCCGCAGCCTGGCGCGCGAGGAAGGCAAGACGCTCGCCGAAGGCATTGGCGAGACGATCCGGGCCGCCCAGCTTTTCGACTTCTTCGCCGGCGAGACGCTGCGCCTGTCGGGCGAGTTGGTGCCGAGCGTGCGGCCCGGCGTCGGCGTCGAGATGACCCGCGAAGGCGTCGGCGTGGTCGGCATCATCACGCCCTGGAATTTCCCGATCGCCATCCCGGCCTGGAAGATCGCGCCGGCGCTGGCCCACGGCAACACCATCGTCTTCAAGCCGGCCGAGCTGGTGCCGGAGAGCGCCTGGACCATCGTCGACATCCTGCACCGCGCCGGCCTGCCCAAGGGTGTGCTCAACCTGGTCATGGGCAAGGGCTCGGTGGTCGGCCAGGCCATGCTCGACAGCCCGGACGTCAACGCCATCTCCTTCACCGGCTCGGTCGGCACGGGAAAACGCGTCGCCGCCGCCAGCGTCGAGCACATGCGCAAGTTCCAGCTCGAAATGGGCGGCAAGAACCCGCTCGTCGTGCTCGATGACGCCGATCTGGCGGTCGCCGTCGATTGCGCCCTCAACGGCGCCTATTTCTCCACCGGCCAGCGCTGCACGGCGTCCTCGCGCCTGGTGGTGACCGATGGCATCCACGACCGCTTCGTCGAGGCGCTGAAGGAGCGCATGGAGAAGCTCGTCGTCGGCGATGCGCTCGACGCCAAGACCCAGATCGGTCCGGTCGTCGACGCCACACAGTTGAAGCAGGACGAGGACTACATCGCCATCGGCCGCCAGGAAGGCGCCGAGCTTGCCTTCGGCGGCGAGCGGCTGGGTCGCGAGACGCCGGGCTTCTACCTTCAGCCGGCGCTGTTTGTCGGCGCCAGCAATGCCATGCGCATCTCGCGGGAGGAGATCTTCGGCCCGGTCGCCAACGTCATCCGGGTCAAGGATTATGACGAGGCCCTCGCTGTCGCCAACGACACGCCGTTCGGCCTGACCTCCGGAATCTGCACCGCCAGCCTGAAGCACGCGACGCATTTCAAGCGCAATTCTGAAGCCGGCATGGTCATGGTCAACCTGCCGACCGCCGGCGTCGACTTCCATGTGCCGTTCGGCGGCCGCAAGGGCTCGAGCTACGGACCGCGCGAGCAGGGCCGCTACGCCATGGAGTTCTACACCACGGTGAAGACGGCCTATACATTCGCCGGCTAACTAAAACGGCGACGGCGCGAGCGCGAACCAGGCAGGCGAGCATGTCGACGGCAGACTGGAATGCGGACCTGACTTGGCTCAACCCGCCGCCGCATCATTCCTTTGCCGGTAGCACCGTGCAGGTGCGCACCGGCAAGGAGACCGACTTCTGGCGCGAGACCTTCTATGGCTTCCGGCGCGACAACGGCCATTTCCTCCATCGGCCGGTCGCTGGCGATTTCAGCGCCGAGGTCACGGTCAAGGGCGACTATCGGGTGCTCTACGACCAGGCCGGCCTGATGGTGCGACTGAGCGAAACGCACTGGATCAAGGCCGGTATCGAGTACACCGACGGGGGTGGCCTATTTCTCGGTCGTCGTCACCAACGATGCCTCCGACTGGTCGCTGGTCGGCATCGCTGCCGATCCCAACGGCGTCAGGATCCGCCTGACCCGCCACGCCGAGACCATCCGCGTCCAGTATCTGGACGCCGCCGACGGCCACTGGAAGCCGGTGCGGCTCGCCTATTTCCCGCCGTCGAAGTCGGTCGATGTCGGCATGATGTGCTGCTCGCCGCAGCGCGAAGGCTTCGAGGTCAGCTTCTCGGATTTTTCGATCGGTCCGCCGATCCCAAGGGAACTGCACGACTGAGACGCTTCGAGCCCGCCCGCCGCGGCGGTAAGGACGTTCTTTCCCAAGCTCGGGCCGCAAGGGTATATGAAAGAAATTCCCACGCGCCGAAAGTCTCCTATGCCGTCAGGCCATCCGCTCATCCTCTTCTACACGACCTTCTTCGGCAAGCCGGTCGACATAGCGGCCATCCCCGCTTGCGCGGTGCCCGTCGAATGGACCAATGACCGCCGCCGCCTTGCCGAAGCCGCGGCGGTGGTGTTCCACCTTCCGGATTACCGCGAGATCGGCGACGCCCGCAAATATCCCGGCCAGACATGGGTCGCGTGGTCGATGGAGAACCCGCAGAACTATCCGCGCGCCGCCGCTCCCGGCTTTATGCGGCATTTCGACCTCACGATGACGCACGAGTCCGGATCGGACATCTGGACACCCTATCTCCAGAACGCGAGCTGGTGGGAGGCGATACGCAACAGCGCGATACCCTCCAAGACCGAGAGCGCTCCGGTGGTGCGTTTCCAGTCCGCGAGCATCGATCTCAGCGGCCGTGGGGCGTTCGCAGCCGAGCTTGCCGGGCATATCGGCGTCGATTCTTATGGCCGCTATCGTCCCACGCGACAGATCGAAGGCCCCGATCTCGGATCGCAGACCAAGATCGAGACCATAGCGCGATACCACTTCTGCCTGGCGCTGGAGAATTCGATCGCGCCCGACTACGTCACCGAGAAGATCTTCGATCCGCTCTGTGCAGGCAGCGTGCCGGTCTATCTCGGCGCCCCCAACGTCGGCGAGTTCGTCCCTGCCAATTCCTACATCGACGCGACGGCGTTCGGCACGCCGGCCGAGCTTGCCGCCTATCTCCGCCATCTGCTGGAGACGCCCAGCGCCTATGAGGCCTATTTCGCCTGGCGCTCGCAACCGCTGCCGGAGTCGATCGCCAGCCGCCTGCCTCTCCTGGAAACGCCGGCGAAATGCCGGCTGGCCGAGCTCGTCCATCAGCGCATGCAGCAGGGCCTGTCGCCGGGCTGGCCGTCGCTGCCGTTCGGCGGCGTCTCCTTCCTGCGCACCAAGCTGCGCCGCTGGCGGAAGTCTCGTTGACGCCGCAGGGCCCGGCTGTTCACATGGCCCGTGGAGGGCCTTGAACTTCGCAAGGTCTGCCGGCACGGTCATCGTCGACAAAAGGTAGGGGCAGCCGTCATTTGTGCTCGTCGTCGAGCCGAAGCCCGTGGCGAACCGCATCGCCGATGGCTTGCGGCCCGAACCGTGACCACACAGCTGCATGAGCTTGGGTCCGCTGCCTGGCCATGCGGGGCGGGTCCATGCACAGCGCGATGGCCTTCTCTGCCAGCCTTTCGTCCTCGTCGGACAGCAACACCTCTTCATCCTCGGCCAGGTCCAGGCCCTCGGCCGCCAGCCGCGTCGCCAGCACGGGAACGCCGAAGGCCATCGCCTCGAGGATCTTGATGCGCGTGCCGCCGCCGGATGAAAGCGGAACGAGGCAAAGGTGAGCCTTGGCCAATAACGGCCTTGTGTCATCCGGATCCTCGATGAGCGAAACGCCTTCCAGACCGGCCAGCGCCCGCACGGCCGGCATAGGCGAGCGTCCTGCAAGGACAACATTCGCCTGCGGCAGCGCCTGCCGGATGAGCGGCAGGATGTTGCGGACCAGCCGTTCGGCGGCCTCGATGTTAGGCTGGTATCCGAGATGGCCGACGAACAGGATGACTGGAAAGCCGTCTGAAAATGCGGGCTGCGCCGGCAATACCCTCGCAATGGCCTCGGCCCGTGGAATGCCGTTGGCGACGATGTCGATCGGCACCGTGCCGGAAGACGATGGCTCGAGTCTGTCGCGGTCAAGGCGCGAGCAGACCCAGATCCTGTCGACGATCCTCGCGGCCTCTCGTTCGAGGCGTTTGAGATCAGGCGCGGTGACCAGGGTGCCGTGGGCCCGTTCCAGCTGTCCGGCGAGATTCGATTCGACATTGTGCATGTCGAGGACGAGTTGCTCGGTCAGCGGCCGCAAAGGCCGAAGCAACCTGAACAGTGCAATGCCCTCGACGACGATCGTGTCCGGGCGGAACTCGCGGGCAAGCGCCTTGAGGCGGGCGAGCGCCCGGCGTGGAATCCGGCTCTCGCCCTTGGCTCGCCGCCAGCCCAGCCACGGGCCGCGCATTTCGCCCGCTTTGGTCAGGGCAACCACACCAATATTGCTGTCGAGCGGCTGCGCTTCGTCGGTCCGCGGACAGATCGAGACGAGGCGGACCCGCCCGAGTTCAGCTGCCGCCGTGGCATTGCCGAAATTCCGCAGATCGGCGCCCGATGTCGGTGGAAAGGCCGGGTCGTGGCAGACGATCAAGGTCCGGTGCTTCCCAAGCGCCGGCAGCGGCGTGGCCGGAGCCCTGGGCGGAACCAGCTGCCCGATGCGGACGCGGTACAGCCATGCCTTCCAGGCTCGGCCCAGAACCTGGTGGGGGCGAACGGCGCGCATCAGCAGCCGGAGACGCTGCAAGGCAGTCGGGGGAAGACCACTGCGCCCTGGCTTTAGAGGTTCTTGATCGACGTCCAATGGCTTAGCCGCTCCGCGATCAACGCCATGCGACGCTGATTGTCGTTCCCGTCCAGGATGGTCACGTCCTCCGGATCGGCGCGCAGATAGACGCCGGACGTGCGTGCATTTACTTCCGAGTTCGTATCCGATCGTGTCGTGAAGTATCCGCCGGCCTCGAACACATTGTCGCGCGGCGAAGCCTGGGCGGGAACGGTAGGGGCCGATTCCGGCTGGCTCGCGCTCGTCCATTCGTCCTGGGCGAACACGAAAGCGGCGAAGTCGACCTCGCGCGCAAGCTCGAGCAGGCGCCCCAGCGTGGTCGTCCCGGGATTGAAAACAGTTGTCCAGGGCTCGACATGGGCAATCTCCTCGAGGCCGCGCGTCAGCGCCTGCAACAGCTTCTTCTGCTTTCCGGAGGACCCCAGGAAGATTCGCGGTTTGGCCATCCATTTCCTCCAGCAAAGCGACTCACCTTAGCGTATGCGGACGGCCTTCCCCATTGCAACGGCAGCTGGCGTCGATGACATGCCGGCTGTTATGGCTCCGTCCGATGTTGGAAGAACTGCAGGAACAGTTCCCGCGGTGTTCCTGTGCTCGGACGCCGCCAGGGCATCACCATGGAAAACATCCAGATCACCGGCGACGCCCTGTGGTAGGAACAGGCATCGCGCAGGGTTCGCCGGCCAGGGCTCAACCACGCGCCGTCGCCGCATTCGCGCCATGCGTCTGTGCAATATGGCTTTCGGGCACTTGTTTGCCCGCGACAACATTTGTCGTTGAGTGCCGCGCGATAGGACGGTAAGTTATATTGCACTGCACAATGGAAGCCCGGATCGGGGAATGCCCGGGGCTTCGCACCGGCCTTTGACAGCCCGCTCCCGAGGGCTCAGCGAAAGAGATATCCGGTAGGGATATGAAGATTCCAAAGTCCTTGTTGATCGATCCGGAAAGGAATGCCGTCTATGGCACCTTCGCCGTTGCCATCTCGGTCTTCGCCTTTGCCTATTCCACCAATTTCGGCAAGGTGCTCATCCTCGCCTATTATGCAGTCTGGCTGCCGCTGATCCTGGTCGACTACCGGCGGTTCCTGCGGCATCTCTCCGATGCCTGGCTGCCGCTGCTGTTCGCCGCCTACATCTGCTTCTCGGTGTTCTGGTCGCATGCGCCCGGCACAACGGCGCGCGCGGCACTGCAGTATTTCTCGCACATATTGTGCGCCTATGTCGCCGCGCGCACGGTCAGTGTCCGCACGCTGGTCGTCGGCTCGCTGATCGGCATCTTCGTCGTGCTGCTCTATTCGCTGCGTGTCGGCGGCTACGCGCTCGACACGATTGACGGGACCACCAATTTCGTCGGTGCCTTCGGCTCCAAGAACCAGGTCGGCTTCTTCGCCTCGCTCGGCCTCTATTTCTGCTTTGTCTTTGCCATCTTCTACCGGCGCGGCTGGCAAAGCCTGGTCTGGACGGCGCCGATCGGCCTGCTGTCGCTGTATATGCTGGCGATCGCCCATTCCGCCACCTCGGTGGCGTCGCTGCCGGCGGCCGTCGGCGTCGTCCTTCTGCTCGCCGTGAGCAAGGTGCTGTCGCGCCGCTATCGGCGGGTGCTGTTCACGGTCGGCGCCTGCGCGCTGGTCGGCGCGGTCATGGCCGCGCTCAATCTTGGCCTGCTCGATTTCGTGCTCGGCATCTTCGGCAAGGACTCGACGCTCACCGGACGCACCTATCTGTGGGAGCAGGGATGGGAGGCCGCGCAGCAGTTCCCGATCCTCGGCTATGGCTACGCCGCCTACTGGGTGCAGGGCTTCGCCGAGGCCGAGCGGCTATGGGCCGAGTTCTACATCACCACCCGCACCGGCTTCCACTTCCACAACACCTATATCGAGACCCTGGTCGAACTCGGCTTTGTCGGTGTGACGCTGATCGCGATGGTCATCCTGCGGTCGTTCTGGGGACATGTCTCGTCGGTGGTCTTCCGCGACTGGCGCGCCGATTCGGTCGTGCTGGCGGGCGCGGTGGGTCTCATGCTGCTCCGCTCCTTTTTCGAGGTCGAGATTCTCGGCCCGTATTTCACCGCCTCCTTCATCGTCTATTACGGCCTGTTCAAGCTGCGCCCGGCGCCCTCGGCGGTTCGCCCGCAGCGCGCGTGCGTCGCGATCCACGAAGCGAAGCCCGCAAGCGGCTGACGCCGGTTCGGCGGCGAGAGAAGGGCGGTTCAGGCGATGGCGCGCGAGCGCTGCATCTGCCGCTGCAGGAAGCGCCGCACCGGCTCATCATAGATGCGCGTCGCAATGTCGGAGATGACGATCACCACGATCGCCATGGCGATGCCGAACCAGGGATGATTAGCGAACGGATCGATCGAGACGGCCTTGCCCGCTCCAGCGATGATCATCAGCATCGGCGTGTGAATGATGTAGATCGGGTAGGAGATCCGCCCGAGCCAGCTGTAGAGCTTCGACAGGCGCGGTGAGGTGGCCGCCACCGCCCCGACCGTCACCATGACCGGGAACAAAAGCACCACGCAGATCAGATCATAGGCGGCGCGTGCGCTGCCGCCTGCCGGCGCGATGGCGAAGATCACCAGCGTCAGCGCGAGCGCGATCTCGACCCAGTAGCCGCGCTGCAGGAAGCCGAAGCTCCCCTGATAGTGCGCCATGGATCGGCAGAGCAACACGCCGAGAAAGAACGAGAAGGTAACGCGCGGCAGGCCGCTGGCGATGGTCGCGCCGGTCATGCCGAAATCGAGCGTGCCGGAGAGCATCGCGGCAAGAACAAGCAAGGCCAGGCTGCCGGTGATCAGGCCCAAGAGCACCCGCTTCGACAGGACGAAGAACAGCAGCACATAGGCGATGTTCACCAGCAATTCAAAGAACAGCGACCAGAATGCGGGGTTGAGCGGGAAGATCGTGTGGTAGGCGTCGCCAACCAGCGGGATGAACAGCATGCCCGTCGTCAGCATCAGGGCGACATCGGATAACGGCATGTATTCGCCGGGCATTAGCCTGTTCTTGATCAGCAGGTAGAAGGCGCCGAGCAGCGTGCCGGCCAGATAGAGCGGATAGAGCCGTATCAGCCGGACCAGCAGGAAGGTGCCGAACCCCATCCCGCTCTCGATCTTGCGGTCATAGGCGTGCGCGATGACGAAACCGCTGAGCAGGAAGAACAGGTCGACAGCCAGATAGCTCGACGGCAGCACCTTGCCGTCAGCGATGAACGGCGAGAAGTGGTAGAGCATGACGCTGATCGCCGCCACGCCGCGCAACGCGTCGAGATTGAGGTAGATGTGACGGGTTGCCGGCTGCATTCGTGGCCTTCATCAGCGGATCGCTGCGCGACTTCTGCAGCTGCCCAGCGCCCCGCGGGGCTGCTTTCTCAATTCTTGCCGGCGCTCGCCCGCGCCATACATGCCGATCGCCTACTGGCTGGCCATCGGCGCCAGCTTCACTTTGATCACGTCCCCAGGCTGCACCGGCGTATCCTCGGTCGCCGCGACCTCGGTCGTCTTGCCGTTGACCACCCGAACCAGCGCGTAAAGCAGGGCGGGTTGATCGCTGTTGGTCATGGCTGCCTGCGTGGCGGGGTCCGAGGCCACGGTCATCAGGCCCTTTTGCATGCCCACCCTGAGTTCTGCTTCTTTCAGGTCGGTTTCGACTTGCTGGCGGTCGGAGGCGAGGCTCGATCTCAGCGTGTTTTCGGCGTCGGTAGCGTCCTGCGTCGCCTTGCTGATCGACTGTTTGGCGGTAAGGATCGCCGTCTCGTAGTCCAGGATCTGCCCCTGCAGGTCGGCGATCGTCTGTTCCGAATTCAGCACCCGCGTCTGCACGACGAGGCCCTTCTGCGCCAGCGCTCCGACGCTGTCGAGCTGTTCCTTGGCGAGGTCCACCTGGCGCTGCTGGTTGATGATCTTCTTCTGCAGCGACTCGATCTCGTTTTGCAGAAGGTTCTTCAGATCGTCCAGCGCCTGCAGCTTCAACTTGAGCTTCTTCTGATCGGACGTCAGCACAGCCATCTCGTCGGCGACGATCGTCGCCACCTTCGGATCGTCGGCGACTTCCTTCGGCGCCTCGAACGTCGTCTTGTCGGCGAGCTCGGCGTCGATGCGGGCGCGCCTGACGACGAGGCGAAGCCGCTGGTCGTCGTAGATGTCGTAGTTGCCTTTGGCGGTGATCAGGTCGCGATCCTGCTGCGGGCCATTCTCCGCGTTGCGGCGGATGCCGCCTGCGACGCTGATCGCCTTCAGCACGGTCAGTTCCGGCACATAGGGAAATTGCCCGGGACTCTGCACCTCGCCGGAAATGTAAAATGGCCGGAACTGCACCATTTCCACCGAAGCTTCCGGCCTGTCCGAAAGCGCCAGCTTACGCTGTAGCGTCTCGCTGATCGCCGCGGCGATCTCGGCGGTGGTCTTGCCGGCGGCGGGCAATTCTCCCGCGAACGGAACCGACAGGGTCCCGGCCGGGCCGACCGAATACTCGCCATTGATGGCCGACCAGTCGCGGAACGTGCCCTCGACCGTCTGCCATTCGGCGATTCGGATGTTGAGCTTGTCCTGCGGCCCAAGCTGATAGTCGCCGGCCATGGCAGGGACAGCCAGCAAAAGCGCAAGGCCGGCGACAGCAAGCCGCGCCGGCATCATGGGGCGCGACAGACGGCTGTCGCGAAGGAGTCCGAATATGTCTGTTTTCAACTGAACGTTTCCGATCCGCTTGCCCCATCGCCCGATGAGCTTGCTGCCGGACGCCCGATCCGATGCGAGACGGCGTCCCAATCGAAGGCTGCCGTGCTCCTTGCGGAGCCCGGCCTTGCGGCTCAGTAGCTGCCGCGCGACATCCATACTGCAGGCACTGTCTTGAAGATGATGCGAATGTCCTCGAACAGCGACCAGTTCTCGACATAATGACGATCGAAGGCGACGCGGCTGTCATAGGACACGTCGTTGCGGCCGCTGACCTGCCACAGCCCGGTAAGACCCGGACGTGACTTCAAATAGTAGACCGCGGCGCTGCCATAAATTTCCAGCTCGTCGCGCACGACGGGGCGCGGCCCGACTAGGCTCATGTCGCCCTGCAGGATGTTGATGATCTGGGGCAGCTCGTCGAGGCTGAGTTTCCGCAGCACCTGGCCGACGCGGGTAACGCGCGGGTCGTTCTTCAGCTTGCGCGTCGCGATCCACTCGGCATTGGCTTCCGGATTGGCGGCAAGATGTGCGGTCAGAACCCGCTCGCCGTCTTGCACCATGGTGCGGAACTTGAGGCACGGGAAAATCCGGCCGCCGCGGCCGATGCGCTTGTGGCCATAGAAGATGGTCCCGCCGTCCGACAACTTGACGAGCAGCGCGACCATCAAGAACAGCGGGCTGAGCAGCACCAGGCCAGCCAGCGAACCGACGATATCGAAACCACGCTTAAGAAGCCCGCCGATCGGTGGCGGAAAATCAATGCCGGCGTGCGAAAAACCCGCATCGGCCGACTTGGCAATATCCCTCATGCCGCAACTCCATACGTTGAACGAATGGTTTACGGCACGATATCAAAAAAATGTTGCAGCGCAACACACAATTTCCCATCACGATGAAATAGTCACGTCATGAATTGACTAAATAATAAACGTGCCCTGCCCAAAAATTCACCTTTATGGCGCGTTTGTGACAAACTATGAGCAACGTAAGGAAATGTAGTGCCTTTTTGAGGCCGATTTTGGGCGAATCGTTCTTTGTCGCAGAGGGGATTGCCATAACTCACCCCAGAATCACTCACTTGGCCAAGTTATTCGAGTTAAATACTAATTAATATTGCGGATTCTACTGCAGCAAAATCTGCTTTCCGCAATCGGCTGTGGAGCCGGCGTGTGCGACGCAGCATGCCAGAGTCGAACCCGAAAACCCATTCAAAATTATTTGTGCTTGGCCTTGCCCGAGGTATCCCGCCTTAATAGAGTCGCAAACTGTTCATGTTAGAGTTTGGATAGGTTGGGAAGGCCGGAAGCAACCGGCCGAAAAGCGAGCAGCAGGATAAGCTCGCGTGGCGCATGGGGAGATACTCGGGTGGGTAAGTCGTCACTTTTGCATGCTCGTGTCGGTTGATGGATCGACGGACATGTCACTTCCAAAGTTCATTGTCGGGATGCTGTTCGCCCTCGCGATCGTGATCTCGTGGTCCTATTTCGATGGCGCCTCGCTAGGCACGATCATGCTGCGCGCCGTGATCTGCGTCGCCATTAGTCAGGCCGGCTATTTTCTGCTGGTCTTTCTCATGGTTGCCAGGAGCGCGCCGACCGTGGCCGACAGGATGCGCGAGGCCGAAAGAGGCCTTGGCGCTCCAAAGGCTGCCAAAGGCGAGAAGTTCAGCGCCAGGCGCAGCATCCGTTAGCGCGGCGTCCTGCTGAAACCGCGAGGCGGGCGCGCTCAGCCGGCGTCGGCAACCTCTGGTTCCGCCTGCTCGCCCGACAGCATCCTGGACAGCCGGCTGCCGGATTTGGCCTTCAGGCGCTGATACTGCCCGACCTCGACGATGCGGCCGTTCTCGATGGCCACTACCCAATCGGCGAAGGCGATCATCGAAGGCCGGTGCGCAATGGTCAGGATTGTCATCGTGCCGCGCAGCCCGTCGATCGATTTGGCGATCAGCGACTGATTCTGCCAGTCGAGGGCGCTGGTCGCCTCGTCGAGGATGAGCAGCGATGGCTTGCGCAACAGCGCCCGCGCCAGCGCGATCCTCTGGCGTTCGCCACCCGAGAGCCGGATGCCGCGGTCGCCGACCACCGTGTCCAGCCGCTGCTCCAGCCCCTTGACGAAATCGGCCGCATGCGCCGCGCGCAACGCCGCCCACAGCTCCGCGTCGCTGGCTTGCGGCGCGGCAAGCCTGAGGTTCGCCGCGATCGTGTCGTGCAGCAGGAACACGTCCTGCGGCACATAGGCCACCTGGTCGCGCCAAAGCCTGCGGTTGTCCGGCCCGATCTCGACACCGTCGGCGAGGATCTTGCCTTGTGTCGGTTCGAGCAGGCCGAGCAGCATGTCGGCGATCGTGCTCTTGCCCGATCCTGAAGGGCCGATAAGGGCGGTGACCTTGCCGGCGGGAAGGCCGAAGGTGATGCCGCTGACCACAGGCTTGCCCTCCGCGGCATCGGCAAGGCCGGCATAGGCAAGCGAGACATCGCGTATGTCGAGCCCGACATCGAGGGTCAACCTCACGCCCTGCACGGCCTGGCTGGCCGCCGTCTCGCGCTCGGCGTCGAAGCGCCTCTGCAGGTCCTGCATCGAGGCGTAAGCGGGCAGGTTGATCAGCAATTGCTGTGCCTGCGTCTGCATGTCCATGAAGCGCGGCGCGATCCGCATGAAGACCAGAAGCAGCACGACGATTTCGGCCAGCGCGAGATGGAACCGGGTAAGCGCAATGTAGATGAACAGGCTGAGGCCGATGACGCTCGCCACCTGGAAAAAGGCCGTGCCGATCGTGCTGTTGCGCACATAGCTGATGTTGTCGGCCTTCATCTTCTCCAGTGTCGCCTGCAGCTGCGCGAAATAGCTCGCCTCGACATTCAGGCTCTTGGCCACCTTGATGCCGCCGAGGAATTCCGAGACGGTGCGGTACTGGTCCTGGCGATTGGCGGTGAGCACCCGGCCATAGGTCGTCGCGCGCGAGCGGAACGGCCGCAGCGCCACGAACATCAGCACGCCGATGACGATGGCGAACGAGTTCATCACCGGCGAGATGAACAGCGACACCGCGAGATAACCGGCCAGTAGCACGGCGGTTTGCACCAGCATCAGCAGCGAGAAGGCGGCGGCCTGTATGCGATCGATGTCGCCGGTCAACGCATGATCGAGATCAGAACTGCGTGTGCGCGCGAAAATGCCCCAGCGCGCTCTGCCGATGGCCTCGAACAGATCCATGCGCAGGCGGTTGACGAAGTCATAGAGCAGCCGCGCCATATAGACGGACTTGAAGCGGTTGAAGCCTGCCTGCAGCGCGACGAGGCCGACGAGCAGGCAAAGCACCGTCGCCAGCCCAAGCGTCCCGCCAGGCACCAGCCAGGACAGGACAGGGTTGTCAGGCAGCCTGATCGCGAAATCCTGGTCGGATCTGCCGATAAGATGCAGCAGCGGGACGAGCAGCAGGATCGAGATGCCTTCGGTCAGGCTGCCCAGGATGAGGAAGACGAGCGCGATCCATGTCCGCCGCCCGCCGATCCGGGCCATAACGGCGCCGAAGCCGGCAATATCCCGAACCAGCGACAGGCGAAGGATTTTGGCCATGGCTCGTCTCACTCCGGCCTGTTGCCGGACGCCAGGTCCCGTTCGATCAGCGCGACAGCCTCGCCGATCCGGTTCAGCCCGGCCGGCACTTCGAGGCGATGCACGCCGATCCGGTTGGCCAGCCCCGCGCATTGGCGAAGATGCATGGCGGCGAAATCGCCGACCAGCGCGGCGCGGCCGAAGCGCGTCACGTAGGAGAATTTGATGAGTGCCGACAAGGCGCCAGGCCCCGCATGGGGCGAGATCGCCGCGCTGTCGCGGCGCTGGAGAATGTAGATCCGCGTTGCCGCAACCGCGCCGCGGGCAAATCCGCCATGCAGGCGGTGCTGCGCCTTGTCGATGGCCGGATGCGCCTGCGGGCGGATTTCCGCTTGCCGGATCGGGATGGCGGCGGCGGCATCGGCGGCGAGCTTCAGCTGCGGAAAGGCGGGAATGATCACCGGTCCGTCCGGCCTCGACATATCCACCGCCACGACATCGTCGGTCAGCAACCGGTGCCCGGCGCTGATCATCGCGCCGGCCGTAGTCGACTTGCCGGCGCCCTTGTCGCCCATGAAGATCGCGCTCCTGCCGCCGACGGCGATCGCACTGGCATGCAGCACGAGCAGGCCG
>NZ_RZSG01000699.1:0-3170 GCF_003997725.1 Mesorhizobium sp. M4A.F.Ca.ET.050.02.1.1 | reverse complement strand
AGTCAGCCGTGCAATCGAAGTGGTTGAGACCGCGTTTCGCGAGGAACGCCAGATATTCGCCTTCGGAAACGGCGCTTCGGCGGCGCTGGCTAGCCACATGGCTACAGATGCCGGAAAATTGTTAATTGCCGATGATGGCTTGGGTGGGCGCAAGCGTCTCCGAATTCAGAGCCTCAACGACAACTGTGCTTGGTTAACAGCCATTGGCAATGACATCTGCTACGACAGCGTGTTTACGGAGCAGTTGGCCAATTTCCTTCGCCCCAAGGACGTAGTCATCGGCATCAGCGGCTCTGGCGGCTCGCCAAACGTGCTCCGCGCACTGGAGTTTGCAAAATCCCGTGGCGCGATGATTATCGGCTTCACGAGCGCTAGACCATCGGCGGAAACCATGGCTGGTCTATGCGACGTCTGCTTGCGAGCGCCTCTCGATATGATGGAACAGATCGAAGATATTCACGTGATCTACCACCATATCATTGTGCGGAGCGTCTATGACGCGATCGCCGGCCAAGCAGAACGCTGAGACCATGATCGCCGCAGCGTCATGTGAGAGACGTACCTAACAGTGCTTCTTTCTGCCAGATTTGATCAAGTGCAGCTGACGGCCAAAACGCCTTCCCAAATACAAAAGGATTATCTAAGTTGAAAATTGCTCTACTCGAAGTAAGCCACTGGCATGTACCCCTGTATCTGTCAGCATTTAAACGTCCAGACATTGAGGTCGTCGCGATCTCGGATTCAGAAGGAAACAAAGGTTCCGGTATCGCGGCCAATTTCGGGTGCCGTAAGTATGACTCAGTGGAGAGCCTGCTAATCAACGAACAGCCGGACTTTGCCTTTGCTTTTGGTCGTCATGCAGACATGCCGAAGATTGGTAAGTTGCTGGTTGAGCGCCGCATACCGTTTGCGTTGGAAAAACCGTGCGGCACGAACGCCGATCAAGTGATGGAGCTGCGCAAACTTGCAGAGGCGGCGGGGGTTTATGTCGCCGTCCCTCTGATCTTTCGGCTTAGCGACACGCTGGAAACGCTCTCCGAGATTAACGGCACGCTGCCCACGGATATTACGCATTATGCAATTCGATTTATCGTTGGGCCACCGTCGCGTTACATTAATGCCGGTGCCCGTTGGATGACGGATCCGGCGGTTGCCGGTGGGGGCTCGACTATAAACGTCGCAACCCACTTTATCGACCTCTTCCGCTTTCTGACAGGGAAGCCTGTGTCGGCTGTCTCTGCCATGATGAGTTCTCGCAGCCATGGCGAAAAAGTGGAGGATCATTCGATCGTCACGATGCGAAGTGAGGACGGAACAGTTGGCGTCGTTGAAACTGGCTACGCGTTCCCCAGCGCTCTCGATATTCAGCGAGAATTTACGTTCACTATCGGATCCCGAAAGGCCTATTTTCAAGGAGGTAATGACCAAATCTCCTATCGTTTGCGTGATCAGCTCGATTATGGGACACAGACCCGTAAGGTGCGGCTCGATACCGACCTCTATTATCCTTTGTTTGTGGAAAAAGTCCTAGCGGAGGTCGCTGCTGGCGCCAAGCCCTTTGCGGGCCTTCGAGACGCGGAGGAAATGATGCGGATCATGGATGCCGCTTACGCATCTGCTCGGGCCGGCGGGAGCCTAGAGCTCGTTCAACACTCCTCGTCGGTCAACTCGGGAGTGATGGTATGACAGCCATCGGGCGGCCAAACGATCAATTCTAGCGCAGATGACCGGGAACTCGGAGGACGCCCCCTCTCAATATTCGTTTTTGAGTTCGGCTTTGCCGGTTGCGAATGTTGCTTCTACCGGGTGACTTCTGGTCAAGTATAACCGCCGCAGTGGTGGTAGGGTAACGTCATCTCTTCTTTATCTCATTAGAGCGATAGAGCTGGCGGGCATAATTGGGAAAGGCAGAGTGGCAAAAATAGCTCTGTCTTTCCAAATGGCGCTGGAGTTTGCACAACGATTTCAAATACAACTCTTGTCAACACTAACCTTCAGGCGCCGGTACAACTTTGTTTCATCCCAGCCTAGCAAGCAAAAAGCTGCATTCGAGGAAGAAACTGAAATAAGGTGATGTAGGCCACACCATATACGATCGATTGGATTGACCGTGAAGACGATCAAAGGCCCCGCTATCTTTCTTGGCCAGTTTGCAGGCAATCGAGCCCCATTCAACTCCTGGGACGCTATCACCAAATGGGCGGCCGAAAAGGGATACGTAGGAGTCCAAGTGCCGAGCTGGGCCGGCCAGCTATTCGATCTCATAACGGCGGCGAACTCGAAGGATTACTGCGACGAGTTTGCGGGCGTTGCGCGAGAAAACGGAATAGAGGTGACTGAGCTTTCCAGTCATCTGCAAGGCCAGTTAGTCGCTGTGCACCCTGCTTATGACGAATGTTTCGACGGTTTTGCGCCAACCAAAGTACGCGGTAATCCTAAGGCGCGCCAGGAATGGGCCGTCGAGCAGGTGCAAATGGCGATAACGGCATCTAAGCATCTCGGCATGAAGGCGCATGGAACTTTCTCCGGCGCGCTCGCCTGGCCCTATCTTTATCCTTGGCCGCAGCGGCCGGCGGGCCTTGTCGAGACTGCCTTCGACGAGCTTGCGAAGCGTTGGATGCCGATCCTTAACCACGCGGAGGATTGCGGCGTCGACGTGGCTTACGAGATACATCCAGGCGAAGATTTACATGATGGTGTCACCTTCGACATGTTCCTAGACCGGCTGAAGAACCATCCGCGCGCAAACATGCTCTACGATCCGTCGCACTTCGTGCTTCAATGCCTCGACTATCTCGAGCACATCGACATCTACAAGGACCGGATCAAGATGTTCCACGTCAAGGACGCGGAGTTCGATCCAACCGGGCGGCAGGGCGTCTATGGTGGCTATCAAGGCTGGATTGAGCGCGCCGGGCGCTTTCGTTCGCCGGGCGACGGCCAAGTGGATTTCGGATCGATCTTTTCCAAGATGGCGGCCTACAATTTCGATGGCTGGGCCGTTGTCGAATGGGAATGCGCGCTGAAGCATTCAGAAGACGGTGCGAGAGAGGGTGCCGAGTTCGTAAAGGCCCATATCATTCACGTCACCGACAAGTCGTTCGACGATTTCGCGGCGAGCGGTGCTGACGGAGCAACCAACCGACGGATGCTGGGTCTTTGACGAGGTT
>NZ_RZSG01000698.1:0-3171 GCF_003997725.1 Mesorhizobium sp. M4A.F.Ca.ET.050.02.1.1 | reverse complement strand
GTCCCAACCGATGCGCGACCAGCGGCGCGCTGGGCGGCAGGAGGTGATCAGGCGTCGAGGTGGCAAGCAACAGAAGACCGATGTCGCCGCGGTCGATGCCGGCATTCGTCAGCGCCATGTCGCCGGCTTGCGCGGCAAGGCCCGACAGTGTGTCGTCGTCGGTTGCCCAGAAGCGCGACCGTATCCCGGTGCGCCGCTCGATCCAGCCGGGCTCGAGCCCGAGACGATCTTCGATCTCCTGATTCTCGACCCTGCGCGCCGGCGCATGATGGCCGAACCCGAGAAGGCGCGACGACCTGCTCATGGCTTAGCGCCGAAGCGTTCCCCGGCCTCCTCGATGGCGTCATAGAGACCGTCGAGTTCTTCGCCGGTGATGCAATAGGGCGGCAGAAGATAGAGGACATTGCCGAGCGGACGCACCAGCAGCCCGCGCTCGAGGAAGAAAGCGCGCAGCTTCGGCCCGATCTCGGCCAGATAGCCGGCGGAGCCGGTGCGCAGATCGAGAGCCGCGATCGTCCCGGTTGCGCGGCTGTCGGTGAAAAAAGGATTGTCACGAAAACGATGAAGCCCTGCGGCCTGTCTTGCACTCAGGGCCGCGACCCGCTCGGCCACCGGTTCGTCACGCCAGATCTCGACATTGGCGAGTGCGGCCGCGCAGGCCATCGGATTGGCAGTGTAGGAACTCGAGTGGAAGAATGTCTTCTTCCGGTCCTCGGAATAATGGGCCTGGAAGATGGCATCGGTGGCAATCGTCGCCGCCAGCGGGATTGCGCCGCCCGTCAGCCCTTTCGAGGTGCACAGAATGTCCGGTGAGATTGATGCCTGCTCGCAGGCGAACATGGTTCCGGTGCGGCCCCAGCCGGTCATCACCTCGTCGGCGATCAGCAGCGTGCCAGAGGCCTCGGCGATCTTCTTCAACTCGGCCAGAACCCATGCCGGATACATCAGCATGCCGCCGGCGCCGAGCACCAGCGGCTCGACGATCAGCGCGGCTGCGTGCCGGTCGCGGGAGACTGCCTCGAACCGATCGAGCGTCTCCTGCTCGCGCCCGGCAGCCGGGAAGGGGATGGTGTCGACCTCGAACAACAGGGGCTCGTAGGCAGCGTTGAACACGCCGCGAGCGCCGACGCTCATCGTGCCGATGGTGTCGCCATGATAGCTGTGCTCCATGACGACGATGCGCGAGCGCGGCGCGTCGATATTGCGGAAGTAGCCGAGTGCCATCTTCAGCGCGACCTCGACGGAGGTCGAGCCGCTGTCGGAATAGAACACCCGTTCGAGGCCGGCCGGAGCGAGGCCGACAAGCGCCCTGGCCAGGCGTTCGGCCGGCTCGTGGGTGAAGCCAGCGAAGATGATCTGGTCGAGGCTCGCCGCGGTCGTCTCGATGGCCTTGATGATGCGGGGATGGCGGTGGCCGTGGGTGACGACCCACCAGGAGGAAATGGCATCCAGGATGCACGTGCCGTCGGCCTTGTAGAGGTAGGCGCCTTCCGTCCGGACGATTTCGGGGATGGCGGGCTCGAGCGCGTGCTGGGTGAAGGGATGCCACACATCGGACTGCGGCATCATTCGCCTCCCGCAATCGCTGTGAGGTCGAAGCCGGCAATCATCGCCTCCCTTAGATTCTCACTCGTCAGCGGATCGAGCAGCGGAAGCCTGCCAAGCTGGCGCACGCCGCTGAATTCCACGATTGTTCTCTGCGTGTCGGCCACCTCATCGCCGATGAAGGCAATGCCGATGAGCGGGATGGATCGGGCCCTGAGCGCCTCGATCGACAGGAGGGTGTGGTTGATCGTGCCGAGCTTGGTACGGGCGCACAGGATGACCGGCACTCGCCACTGCGCGAAGATGTCGATGAATTTAGTGCGCCGGTTGAGCGGCACCATCAGTCCCCCGGCGCCTTCGATGACGAGCGGGCCCGGCAAGTCCGGAAGCGACAGCTCTGCGGCGTCTATCGCGACGCCGTCGAGTTCGGCTGAACGATGCGGCGATAGCGGCTCCTTCAGGCGATACACTTCGGGCAGCACGCGCCCCGGCGGCAAGCCGGCGAGCCGTTCCACGACCTGGCTGTCGGTCTCCTCGTCGAGGCCCGATTGCACCGGCTTCCAGTAGAAGCCGTCGAGCAGGCAGGCGAGCCCGGCCGAAAACACCGTTTTGCCGATCCCGGTATCTGTTCCGGTGATGACGATGCGCTTGGTCATGCCGCCGCCAACACCTCGAAGAGCGCCTCGACCATGGCCGAAATGTCGGCCTCGTCGACATTCAGCGTCAGCGAAATGCGCAGGCGCGATGTGCCCTCGGGGACGGTCGGCGGACGAATGCCGCGAATGTCGAAACTGCGCGCCTGCAGCGCCGCCGCCACCGCCATGGTGCGCCCGTTGTCGCCGATGACGAAGGGCTGGATCTGCGAGCCGCTGGGGGCTACGCCGCAGCGCTCGGCCAATTGGCGGCCCGCGAAGGCAACGCGCTCCTGCAACTGGGCACGGCGTTGGGGCTCGTCGGACAGCATGGCAATCGCCTCGCGCGCTGCCACGGCCATCAGCGGCGATGGCGCGGTGGAGTAGATGAATGGCCGACAGCGGTTGACGAGATAGTCGCACAGCAGTTCCGGCCCGGTGACGAGCGCACCGGCCGCGCCGAGCGCCTTGCCGCATGTGTGGAGCGCGACGATGTTGTCGCGGCCCTCGAAAGCGGCGGCAAGGCCGCGGCCGTCTGGCCCCCAGACGCCGGTGGCATGCGCCTCATCGACGACGATGAAGGCCTCGTGCCGGTCGGCAAGCGCGACCAGGTCCTCCATCGGCGCGCGGTCGCCATCCATGCTGTAGAGGCTTTCGACCACGATCCAGACGCGCCCGGTGCCGCCTTCGGCGCGCCAGCGCGTGATTGCATCCTCGAAAGCATCGACGTCGTTGTGCACGGCGAGCTTGAACTCGGCGCGGCCAGCGCGGGCCCCCTCATGCATGCTGGCATGAGCCAATTCGTCGAGGACCAAAAGGTCACCCTTCTGCGGCAGGGCGGTGAGCAGGGCGAAGTTGGCGATGTAGCCGCTGCCGAAGAACAGCGCGCGGTCGGCTCTGAAGAACGCTGCCGCGTCCGCCTCCAGTGCCTCGTGTTCCGGCGCGTTGCCGCGCAGCAGCCGAGATCCGGTCGCGCCGACCGGCGTGCCCTGCG
>NZ_RZSG01000697.1:0-3175 GCF_003997725.1 Mesorhizobium sp. M4A.F.Ca.ET.050.02.1.1 | reverse complement strand
ATCCAAAGCACAACCGGTGACGCCTTTGCCCCTTTCGCCAAATCTGCGCGGCGCGCTATTCATGATGGTGGCCATGGTCGGCTTTACCCTCAACGACGCGATCACCAAATTCTCCTCCGAATCGATGAACATGGCGCAGGTCATGCTGATCCGGGGGGCCTTCGCCTCGCTGTTCGTCGGCCTGCTTGCCTGGCAGCGCGGCGCGCTGGCCGCACCGCGCTCGATGCTGCAGCCGATGGTGGCGATGCGCGTGGCCGGCGAAGCCGGCGCAACGGTCTCGTTCCTGGTCGCGCTGGCGCATCTGCCGATCGCCAATGTCTCGGCTGTGCTGCAGGCGCTGCCGCTGGCGGTTACGATGGGCGCGGCGCTGTTCTTCAACGAAGGCGTCGGCTGGCGGCGCTGGCTGGCGATAGCGGTCGGTTTTGCCGGCGTGCTGGTCATCGTGCGGCCGGGCTTCGAAGGCTTCAGCGTCTATTCGCTGCTGGCGCTGACGAGCGTCGCCTGCTGCGCGGTGCGCGATCTCGCCACAAGGCGCATCCCGCAGGCGATCCCGACGCTGTTGGTGTCGACCGCCACGGCACTGGCCATGACAGTGCTGGGCGCTGCGCTGCTTGCGCCGATGGGCGGCTGGACGCCGATGAGCGGCAAGGCCACGGCGCTGCTGGCGCTGGCGGCAGTGCTGGTGCTGATCGGCTACCAATTTATCATCATGGCGATGCGCTCCGGCGACATCTCCTTCATTGCGCCGTTCCGCTACACCGCCCTGCTCTGGTCGATCCTGCTCGGCCTCGTCATCTTCGGCGATGTCCCCGACCTGCCGATGATCGTCGGCGCCGCCATCATCGTCGGCTCCGGCCTCTACGCGCTCTACCGCGAGCGCATCGTCGGCCGACGGCAGACCGCCGCCGAAAGCGCTGGACCTGACATGGCGCCGGACGGCATATAGGCCAGCCCCAAGGATCGCCGAGACTTTGCGATCCGGCAGCTAGAAGACAGCGCACGATGGACCAGAACATAGCGGGCATCATCCTGGCCGGCGGCCAGTCACGGCGCATGGGCGGCGGCGACAAGACCCTGCTTGTGCTCGGCGGCCGCAGCCTGCTCGACCACGTCGTGGCGCGCCTCGTTCCACAGGTCGGGCCGCTGGCGCTGAGCGCCAACGGCGATCCGGCGCGCTTCGCCCGGTTCGGGCTGCCGGTGCTTGCCGATACGGTGGAAGGCCACGCCGGGCCGCTTGCCGGGATACTGACCGGCATCGAGTGGGCGTCGATCGCCTGCGATGCCGTCGTCACTGTCGCCGGCGACACGCCTTTTTTCCCGAAAGATCTGATCGAGCGGCTGGCTACGGCCGCCGCCACAAAGCCCGGAGCCATCACTGTCGCCAGCTCCGGCGGCAGGCGGCATCCGACATTTGCGCTCTGGCCGCTTGGCCTGCATGACGCCTTGCGCCGGTTCCTGGTCGACGAGGACAACCGGCGGGTCTCCGCCTTCATCGACCGGCACGACGTCGTCGACGTGGAGTTTCCAATGATGGCGTCGGGCGGGCAGCAGATCGACCCGTTCTTCAACATCAACATGCCGGACGATCTTGCGATCGCCGAGCGACTGCTGCAGAGCATCGAGGAATGAACAGGCGCGTTTTTGGCATCACCGGCTGGAAGAACTCCGGCAAGACGACACTGACCGAGAAGCTGGTCGCCGAATTGGTGCGGCGCGGCTGGACGGTCTCGACGGTCAAGCACGCCCATCATGATTTCGACATCGACAAGCCTGGCGCGGACTCCTTTCGCCACCGCGAGGCCGGCGCCACCGAGGTCGCGGTCG
The DNA here is from genome assembly GCF_003997725.1 of Mesorhizobium sp. M4A.F.Ca.ET.050.02.1.1. NCBI lineage: Bacteria > Pseudomonadati > Pseudomonadota > Alphaproteobacteria > Hyphomicrobiales > Phyllobacteriaceae > Mesorhizobium > Mesorhizobium sp. M4A.F.Ca.ET.050.02.1.1. The sequence goes on along the minus strand of NZ_RZSG01000697.1, from coordinate 1,351 downwards.
TATCGGGCCGACGCTGGGCGCTGATGCACGAATTGCGCGATGAGGATGAGCCGACGCTGGAGGCGATCCTGGCGCGGCTGGCGCTATCCGACATCGTGCTGGTCGAAGGCTACAAGCGCGAGGCGCACAAGAAGATCGAGACGCGCCGCCTTGAGGCCAAGGACAGGACGCCGCTGTCAGTCAATGATCCAAACATCGTCGCCATCGCCGCGGACTTCGCTGCCGAAGGCGGGAGCCTGCCGGTCTTCGATCTCGACGACGTCAAATCGATAGCCGACTTCGTCGAAAGCGTCTCGGGCTTGGGGCGCTGAGCGCGCCGGCGAAACAGCTTTCAGCCGCCGCTAAACTTGTTCCCGACCTCTAACCTTGCGTCATCTTTGGCCGGGAATGCAAATCCCCAGAGCCATTGTTTTGCAGTTGCTTTTTTCGGGGAAAGAGTGGGAGTATCGCCACCAGCGGGCGGTCAAAAGCACCGCTCACAGAGCCGCATGGAACAGCGGCCGGATACATGAGAGGATTATCATGCGTATTGCACTGCGTATTGCGCTCGCCGCTTCGGCCGCGCTGCTGACGCTTGGCGTTGCCCAGGCTCAGGAAAAGACCCTGCGAATCGGCACTGAAGGCGCCTATCCGCCCTTCAACAATCTGACCGCCGACGGCCAGCTCGTTGGTTTCGACGTCGATATCGCCAAGGCGCTCTGCGACGAGATGAAGGTCAAGTGCACCTTCGTCGCCCAGGACTGGGACGGCATCATCCCGGCGCTGCAGGCCGGCAAGTTCGACGCCATCATCGCCTCGATGTCGATCACGCCCGAGCGCGCCGAAAAGGTCGATTTCACCCACAAATACTACAACACACCGCCGGCGATCGTCGCGCCGAAAGACAGCGACATCAAGGGCGTGAACAAGGAAGACCTGGCCGGCAAGACGATCGGCGTGCAGGCCGCGACCACGCATTTCAACTACGCGAGCAAGACTTACACCGACAGCACGGTCAAGCCCTATCCGACCGCGCAGGAATACCAGCTCGATCTCGCCAATGGCCGCCTCGATGCCGCTAATGACGACATCGTCGTGCTGCAGCAGTGGCTGGATTCGCCTGACGGCGCCTGCTGCAAGCTGGTCGGGGCGATCAAGCCGGTGGTCGAGATCCATGGTCCGGGCGCCGGCATTGCCGTGCGCAAGGGCGAGACCGACCTGGTCAACAAGTTCAATGCCGCGATCGACGCCATTCGGGCCAACGGAAAATACAAGGAAATCAACGACAAGTACTTCAAGTTCGACGTCTACGGCGGCGATTCCTGATCCGCCAGGGTTGACGACAGGAACGGCGGGATTTTCCCGCCGTTCC
>NZ_RZSG01000696.1:0-3177 GCF_003997725.1 Mesorhizobium sp. M4A.F.Ca.ET.050.02.1.1 | reverse complement strand
GACGCGCAGCCTTCGACCGAGCAATACTCGCTGTTCCGCGCCTATCTCGACGCCCGCCACCGCCGCGGCGGCATGTCGGACATGACGGTGCTCGACTACGCCATGATGGTCGAGGATACCCATGTCGACACCAAGATCATCGAATACAGGCGGCGCGGCCCCGACACCTTCATCACCGGCAAGGGCCAGGGCGAGCTGATCGCGGTGGCGCTGACCGACAAGATGGCCGACGGTCTGTCGATGGTCTATTCCTACTTCAATCCGGACTTCGAGGACCGCTCGCTCGGCACCTTCATGATCCTCGACCATATCGCCCGAGCGAGAGCCATGGGCCTGCCCCATGTCTATCTCGGCTACTGGGTCAACGGCTCACGCAAGATGAGCTATAAAATGCGTTTCATGCCGCAGGAGCATCTCGGCCCGAAAGGCTGGGAACGCTACGACCACGAAGCGGTCACGCGCTGACTAACCCTTTCCAAGCCCGACCTAGAAGCAATTCCAGGAAAAGTGTGTAGCGGTTTTCCGTCCGGAATTGCGTAATCACTGCAAACTGTTTCAAGCAGCGGGATGCTGGTCTTGCCGTCGAACGGCGAGAGAATGCGCTATCGCGCGGCCGGCCGTCCGCCTGCAAATTCCATTGCGAGAATTGCCGACATGTCCTCACACCACGACCACCAGAAAGGTCTCCTGCTTACCGCCATTGGCGGCCTGACGCTGACCGTCGACATCCCGCTGATCAGGCTCGCCCATGGCGAGGCATGGACGATCCTGTTGCTGCGCACCGGCACAACTTTCCTTGCCGGGATTCTCATCTGGACGGTCTGGCGCTCGCTGAGCGACCGGGCGCCGCAACTCGTTCCCGGCCGGGCGGGGCTTGCGGTGGCGACGCTTTACGGGCTCGGCTCGATCGCCTTCATCACTGCCGTCTACAACACCTCGACCGCCGACCTCGTCTTCATCCTCGCCTTCACCACCATGTTCTCGGCGTTGCTGTCCTGGCTGTTCCTGAAAGAACGGCCACGGCCGCTGACGCTGGTGGCGCTGGCGGTGATGATCCTCGGCGTCGCCATCATCGTCGGCGACTCCATCGGTAGCGGATATCTGTTCGGCGACGTCATGGCCCTGTGCTCCGCGCTCTGCGTCGCCTGTGCGATCACCATCTCACGCGCCAGCGGCAAGGACATGGGCTTCACCTCGCTTATCGGCGTGGTGCTGCCCTTCACCGTCGCCGCCTTCATGGTCTGGAAGACCGGCTTTCAGGTGGATGCGCCGTGGTGGATCATCTTCAACGGCGCCGTGATCATGCCGGTCTCCTTCTTCTGCCTCGCCAACGGGCCGAAATACATCACAGGGCCGGAAGTGGCGATGTTCTACCTGTTGGAAACGGTGCTGGCGCCGGTCTGGGTCTGGATGATCTTCGCCGAGACCCCGTCGCGCAACAGCCTGATCGGCGGCGCGATGCTGATCGTGACGCTTGTCGGCCATTCGCTGTGGCAGTTGCATGAGGGGCGCAAGCGCCGCGCCACGCTGGCGGTCAGTCACCCGGTCTGAAGCTTCTTCTTTTCGGCGGCGATCTCGATCTGCGGCGGGCCGTCCTTGGTCTCCGCAAGCGCCGTGGCGGCGGAATCGTCCATCAGCTCGACCTCGCGCAGCCACTCGCGCCAGATCGCGACCAGGAGCGCCATCAGCACGGGGCCGATGAACAGGCCGAGGAAGCCCATTGTCTTGACGCCGCCGATCAGGCCGAAAAAGGTCGGCAGGAAAGGCAATTTGATCGGCCCGCCAACCAGCTTGGGGCGCAGCGTCTTGTCGACGATGAAGAGCTCGACCGCGCCCCAGGTGAACAGCGCCAGCCCCGCCATCAGAGAGCCGCTGGCGGCAAGGTAGATCGACACCAGGGTGAAGGAGAGCGGTGCGCCGCCGGGGATCAGCGCCATGATGCCGGTCAATGCGCCAAGCGTCACCGGCGACGGCACGCCGGCCAGCCAGTAGGCGACGCCGAGCACCACTCCTTCGCCGATGGCGATGATGGTCATGCCGGTGACGGTGGACGAGATCGTCGCCGGCACCACGCGCGAGATCCGCTCCCAGCGGGTCGGCAGGATGCGCTCGCCGAGGCGGTCGACCTGCGCGGCGAAATGTTCGCCATCGCGATAGGCGAAGAACAGCGCGATCATCATGAACAGCAGCGTCAAAAGCAGGCCGAAGGCGCTGCCGCCGGCGGCGAGCGCGCCGCGATAGATACTGCCGATATTGGCGCCGCTGACCAATTGGATCAGCTCGCCGATGCCGCCGGGATGGCCGAGATTGGTCGTCCACTGCTCGTTCAGCCACTCACCGATAATGGGCATGGTGGCGATCCATTGCGGCGTCACCGCGCCGTGGCGGTTGGTCTCGATCGCCCAGCCGACCCATTCGCGCAGCTCATTGATGGCGTAGGTGCCGGCAAGCGCGATCGGCACCACCAGGAAGGTGAGGATGAAGAGGATGGCGAAGGTTGCGGCAATCGTGCGGTTGCCGCCGACGGCGGTGAGCAGGCGCCGGTAGAGCGGCCAGCTGGCGAAAGCGATGACCAGCGCCGCCAGCACCGGGAACAGGAAACCGTGGAAGAAATAGACGCCGGCGGCGACGATCAGCACCAGCAGCCAGCGCGCCGCCGACAGCGGCGGGATGACGGCGGCCCTGAGCGGCGTCGACAGGCCGAACAGCCGCTGCCCCGGTTTCTGGATCTCAGCCTGCTTCAAACGTGCATTTCTCCCCTGCCCGGGTTGCTTATGCACCATCATAGTGCAGCAATCGTGACGATAGTCCAAATGATTGGGCGGAGGCTTTTCCTTCTCCCCTTGTGGGAGATGGTGGATCGGCGCGCAGCGCCGAGACGGATGAGGGGTGCTGGAAGAAACGCGACGTCAAGAGATTCAAGGATTTGAAGCGCTTACATTCGAGAGGCAGCGATCCTTCCAACACCCCCTCATCCGGCCGAGCTTCGCTCGTCCACCTTCTCCCACAAGGGGAGAAGGTTGGGCGCTTCCGCTACCCGAACTTCCCCGTCCTCGGGAAACCCTTCGGCACCATGCGGCCGGCGGCGGCGCGGGCGCCGATCCATTCGGCCAGTTCCTCGCGCGAGCGGGTGAAGGTGCGGTCGGCCGAATCCTGCCACGACAGACCTGTCTCCAG
>NZ_RZSG01000695.1:0-3183 GCF_003997725.1 Mesorhizobium sp. M4A.F.Ca.ET.050.02.1.1 | reverse complement strand
CCTGATATCAGGCTGCAGCCCCGCCCTGTCGCCGACGATTCGCACTCGCACGCCGTTCTGATGCAGTTCGGCAAGGTCGCGACGGATAAACAGTTTCAACAGGCCCATCAGGTCGCTGACCTCGGATTTCGGCCGCGACCAGTTTTCCGACGAGAAGGCGTATACTGTCAGGAACGAGACGCCGAGGTCGGGCGCGGCGCGCACTGTCTTGCGCAAGGCCTCGACGCCCGCGCGATGGCCGGCAAGCCGCGGCATGCCGCGCGCCTTGGCCCAGCGTCCGTTTCCATCCATGATGATCGCGACATGCGCGGGCGTTGCCATGGTCTCGCTTTCGGGCCGGTGGAGAGCCGAACCCTAAACCTGCATGATTTCAGCTTCCTTATCGGAAAGCAGATGGTCGATGGTGCTGATCATCTCGTCGGTCAGTTTCTGCACCTGATCCGAACGCTTGCGGTGATCGTCCTCGCCGATGAGGCCGTCCTTTTCGGCCTTCTTGAGGAAATCCATGCCGTCGCGCCGGACATGGCGGACAGCGACGCGGGCGTTCTCGGCATAGCCGTGCGAGATCTTGACCAGTTCCTTGCGGCGCTGCTCGTTGAGTTCGGGCAGCGGGATCCTCAGATTGGTGCCGTCGACGATGGGGTTGAAGCCGAGGTTGGATTCGCGGATGGCGCGGTCGACGGCGCCGACCATCGCCTTGTCCCAGACCGACACCGAAAGCATGCGCGGCTCCGGCACGGACACGTTCGCCACCTGGTTGATCGGCATCGTCGTGCCGTAGGCCTGGACCTGAATTGCGTCGAGCAGGTTGCTGGACGCGCGGCCGGTGCGCAGCGAAGCCAGGTCATGCCGGAACGCGGCGATCGCCCCGTCCATGCGCCGCTTGAGGTCGTCGAACTCACCACTCATCATTGTCTCCTCGACCCGTTTGCCGGGTTCACTGTTTCAGGGCAACAGCCCCGTGCTCGAGCCTTGTTCCGATACCGCCTGCCGCTTCATAGCGGGCTTCCGGATCGGCATCGGCTCCGGATCAATCGTCCGCAACGACCGTACACCGGCCGCCGCCCCTCAGAATCTCGCCAAAACCACCCTTTTCGTGGATCGAATAGACGATTATCGGAATGTTGTTTTCGCGCGCAAGTGCAATCGCTGCCGTATCCATGATCGAAAGCCCGCGTTTGATCACTTCCGCATGGCTTATGCGTTCGAAGCGGGTCGCGTTCGGGTCTTTCTTCGGATCGGCGGAATAGACGCCGTCGACCTGGGTGCCCTTGAACAGCGCATCGGCGCCAATCTCGGCGGCGCGGAGCGCTGCTGCCGAATCGGTGGTGAAGAACGGATTGCCGGTACCGCCGGCGAAGATGACCACCTTGCCCTGGTTCATGTAGGCGGTGGCCTGGCGCTGGGAGAAGCTCTCGCAAAGCTCCGGCATGGCGATCGCCGACAGCACTACGGCATCGACGCCGATCTTGTTCAGCGAGGTGCGCAGCGCCAGCGAGTTGATGACGGTGGCAAGCATGCCCATGTGATCGCCGGTGACGCGGTCGCCGCCCTTGGACGCAACCGCCACGCCTCGGAAAATGTTGCCGCCGCCGATGACGACGCCGACCTCGATGCCCATCGCGCGGGCCTCGGCAATGTCGGCCGCGATGCGGTCAACGACCGAGACATCGATGCCGAAATGCTGCTCCCCCATCAACGCTTCGCCCGACGCTTTCAGCAAGACACGTCGGTAGAGGGGCTTCGCCGTCATCTGATCCTCGTCATTGTGCGTGTGAAGCGCCTGGGGTGGCCGCCCTCGCGCAGGCGCCGCGCCCAAAAACACCGGCGCGATGCGAGTTCCGATACACGAAGGGCGCCGCGATATCACGCGGCGCCCCTGCGCAATGCCCGCCTCTCCGGCTTGCGCCAATCAGTCGCTGGCAACGCTGACGGCTTCGCCCTCGATGAGCACCGGCTGCGCATAGCCGGCCGGCTTGTCGCCAGTCGTGGCGCCGCCGGTGACCCGGCCCTGGATCTCGAAGCCGAAATAGGAATGGGGGAATGGCGCCGGGGATCTGCTGACTACCTCCAGTCTTTCGCGAAGCGCGGCTGGAATTGAAAAATCCAGCGCCCCGATATTGTCCTGTAGTTGGGCAAGCTTGGTCGCGCCGAGAATGACCGTGGCGACGCCCGGCTGCGTCGCCACCCAGTTGAGCGCGACCTGGGGCATGCTGCGGCCGAGTTCGGCGGCAACCTTTTCGAGCTCCGCCACGATCTTCCAGTTGCGCTCGGTGAATTTCTGGAACCCCGGATGGGTGGTGTTGCGGAACCCATCGAGCCGGCCGGCATTTCCGGCCTGCGCCGGCCGATACTTGCCGCTGAGCAAGCCGCTGGCCAGCGGGCTCCAGACCATGATGCCCGCCCCGTGACGCGTGCCGAAGGGGACGAACTCATGCTCGATCGAACGTTCGGCGAGCGAATATTCGAGCTGCAAGGCCGAAACTGGCTCGTAGCCGCGCAATTCGGCAATCGCCTGGGCGCGGCCGGCATACCAGGCCGGCACGTCCGACAGACCGATATGGCGCACCTTGCCCGCGCGCACCAGGTCGTCCAGCGTGCGCATGACCTCTTCGGCCGGCGTCAGCCTGTCCCAGACGTGAAGCAGGTAGAGGTCGATATAGTCCGTGCCGAGCCGCCTGAGCGAGGCCTCCACCGCGCGCATGATGTTCTTGCGGCCATTGCCGCCGCTGTTCGGATTGCCGGGCTCGGTGTTCATGGTGAACTTGGTGGCGATCACTGCCTTGTCGCGCAGCCCGCGCTCGGCGACGAATTCGCCGAGCCAGGTCTCGCTCGTGCCATTGGTGTAGAGGTCGGCGGTATCGAAGAAATTGCCGCCTGCCTCGACATAGGCGTCGAACATCGAGCGGGCGGTTTCCCGGTCGGCTCCCCAGCCCCATTCCGTGCCGAAGGTCATCGTGCCGAGCGCGATGCGGCTTACCCGAAGGCCGCTGTTGCCGAGGGTGTAGTAATTCATCGTCATGATGTAGTTCCGATTCTGATAGGGATTGATGCCGCCATTCAGCGGCCGGGAGTGGTCTTGACCCACGCGTTGCCGCGCTCATGCGTCATGCGGAACGTGAAGCCATCCACTTTCCAGCCGGCTTGCGTGCGGGTCAGGCGGTGCTCGTAGGTGCCCCAGAC
>NZ_RZSG01000694.1:0-3185 GCF_003997725.1 Mesorhizobium sp. M4A.F.Ca.ET.050.02.1.1 | reverse complement strand
GTGCGCTTCGGCGGCAACAACGTGGTCCTCTCGATGATGGCCTCGGCGCCCAACTGCTCCGATCTCGACCGCGGCCGCCGGCCGGGCAACCAGGCCGACTACCGCAACTTCCTGCGCCTGGCGCAGATGCACAACATCCTCAACTGCACCGGCGGCTATCCGGTCGAGCCGATCGACATCCACCCCTCGGTCCGGCACCTGGAATGCATCCGCGACCTCGCCATGCTGACCGACAAGGTGTTCCACGTCTATTCGCTCGGCAAGGAGCGCAATGTCGACGGCATCGAGATCGCCAGGATCGCGCGCGGCGTCAGCCATGAGCAGATGCTGGAAGAGCCTTCCGTCTTCACCATCATCAACACCAACTCGCCACTCAAGCTCGACGTGCCGATGATGGAAGGCATCATCCAGATGTCGAGCAAAGGCCAGGTCGTCATCGTCACGCCGTTCACGCTGTCGGGCGCGATGGCGCCTGTCACAATCGCCGGCGCGCTGGTGCAGCAGAATGCGGAAGCGCTATCAGGCATCGCGTTTGCGCAGATGGTGAAGACAGGCGCGCCGGTCGGCTATGGCGGCTTCACCTCCAATGTCGACATGAAGTCGGGCGCGCCGGCCTTCGGCACGCCCGAATACATGAAGGCGCAGCTCGTCGGCGGCCAGCTCGCCCGCCGCTACAACATCCCCTACCGCACCTCCAACACCTGCGCTGCCAACACGGTCGACGCACAGGCCGCCTACGAAAGCGTCTTTTCGCTGTGGGGCGCCATCCAGGGCGGCGGCAATCTGATGATGCACGGGGCCGGCTGGCTCGAGGGCGGCCTGCGCTGCTCCTACGAAAAGACCATCCTCGACATCGACCTGCTGCAGATGGTGGCCGAGTTCCTGACCCCGCTCGACCTGTCCGAGGACGCGCTCGGCTTCGACGCCATCCAGTCGGTCGGCCCGGGCGGCCACTTCTTCGGCACCCAGCACACGCAGGACCGCTACAAGACCGCCTTCTACTCGCCAATCCTCTCCGACTGGCGCAATTTCGAAAGCTGGACGGAAGCCGGTTCGCCAACGGCGCTCGAAAAGGCCAACCGGGTCTGGAAGGAGCGGCTGGCGTCCTACGAAGAACCCTATATGGACCCGGCGACCCGCGAAGAACTCAACGACTTCGTCGAGAAACGCCGCGCCGAAGGCGGCGCCCCGACCGATTTTTGATTTTCTGCGCGCCAATCGGTGCGCCGGTCAATGTCTGGCGGCGCGCCGAAACATGATTCAATCTCTTCAAACACGGACCTATCTTCATGAAATCTCACGTCAAAGCGGTTGTCATCGGCGGCGGTGTTGTTGGCTGCTCGGTGCTCTACCATCTGGCCAAGGCCGGCTGGACCGACATCATGCTGATCGAGCGTTCGGAACTGACCTCGGGCTCCTCCTGGCATGCGGCGGGCGGCTTTCACACGCTGAACGGCGACCCCAACGTCGCCAAGCTGCAGGCCTATACGGTGCAGCTCTACAAGGAGATCGAGGAGCTTTCCGGCCAGTCCTGCTCGCTGCACCTCACCGGCGGCGTGATGATGGCGGATACGCCTGAGCGCATGGACTTTCTGCGGCTCGCCCACGCCAAGGGCCGATATCTCGGCATGGACACCGAGCTGATCACGCCGTCGGAAGCCAAGGCGATGTTCCCGCTGATGGACGACAAGAACTTCGTCGGCGCCATGTGGGATCCGGTCGAAGGCCATCTCGACCCGTCCGGCACGACCATCGCCTATTCGAAGGCGGCGAAGAAGCTTGGCGCTGAGATCGTGCTGCGCAACCGTGTCGTCGACCTGACGCAGCAGCCGGACGGCACCTGGAACGTCGTTACCGAACAGGGCACGGTCCACGCCGAGCACGTCGTCAACTGCGGTGGCCTGTGGGCGCGCGAGATCGGCCGCATGGTCGGCGTCGAGCTGCCGGTGCTGGCGATGGAGCATATGTACCTGCTCACCGAGCCGATGCCGGAGGTCGAGGAGTTCAACAAGTCGACTGGCCGCGAGATGATCGGCGTGCTCGATTTCAAGGGCGAGATCTATACCCGCCAGGAGCGCAACGGCATCCTGCTCGGCACCTATGAAAAGGCCTGCAAGCCGTGGTCGCCGGTCAACACGCCCTGGGATTTCGGCCATGAACTCTTGCAGCCCGACATCGATCGCATCGCGCCGTCGCTGGAGATCGGCTTCAAGCATTTCCCCGGCATCGAGAAGGCCGGCATCAAGCAGATCATCAATGGCCCCTTCACCTTCGCGCTCGACGGCAACCCGCTGGTAGGCCCGGTGCAGGGCCTGACCAATTTCTGGTGCGCCTGCGCCGTGATGGCCGGCTTCAGCCAGGGCGGCGGCGTCGGCCTCGCGCTCTCCAACTGGATGGTGCATGGCGATCCGGGCTTCGACGTCTGGGGCATGGATGTGGCCCGCTTCGGCGAATGGGCGAGCCTGCGGTACACCAATGCCAAGGTGCGCGAGAATTATTCGCGCCGCTTCTCGATCCGCTTCCCGAACGAAGAGTTGCCCGCCGCCCGCCCCGCGCAGACGACGCCGCTCTACGACACCATGCTCGCCAACAACGCCGTCATGGGCGACTCGTGGGGCTTGGAAACCCCGCTCTGGTTCGCCCCGAAGGGTACCGAGCCCAAGGACATCGTCTCCTTCCATCGCTCCAACGACTTCGGCCCGATCGGCGAGGAGGTGCGCGCCACGCGTGAGAAGGTCGGCGTCACCGAGATCGCCAACTTCGCCAAATACGAAGTCTCCGGACCGTCAGCCGAGGAATTCCTCAACCGGCTGATGACCAACCGCATGCCGAAGGTTGGCCGCATCGTGCTGACCCCGATGGTCAACGAGTTCGGCAAGCTGATCGGCGACTTCACCATCGCCAAGTCAGGCGAGGACCGCTTCATGATCTGGGGCTCGTCGGCCGCGCAGAAATACCATATGCGCTGGTTCGAGAAGCACCTGCCGAAGGACGGCTCCGTGCGCATCCACCGCTTCGACCAGACACTGGTCGGCCTGTCGATCGCCGGGCCGAAATCTCGCGACCTGCTGCAGAAGCTGGTCGATGTCGACATCTCCACCAAGGCCTTCCGATTCATGGATTTCCGCGAGATGGCCGTCGGCGGCGCGCCCTGCCTGGTAAACCGCATCACCTATACTGGGGAC
>NZ_RZSG01000693.1:0-3197 GCF_003997725.1 Mesorhizobium sp. M4A.F.Ca.ET.050.02.1.1 | reverse complement strand
CCTTCTACACACACACAGTCTTGATACTTAACGAATTGCTAATGTTCCCTTCTACATCCGCCGCTTCCGCAAGGGAAGTCCCCCGATAGGACTAGCGCCTAGCGAGATTCCCGCCGCATCCGCTTTCGCGTTGCGCTCAAATCCGCGATTGACGATGGCCGAGTGGGGAAGGTGGCTCGGCGAAGCCGAGAGGGAGCGGCGCGCCGGCCCTTGAAATCGATCAGAGGGAACGCCAGCGTTGCAGGCTCCCTCACCGGCCGCTGCGCGGCCACCTCTCCCCCGCCTCTGGCGGGGGCGAGGAACTCAAATGCTGGTACCCTACCCCGCCAGCGCCAGCGGCGTGGCGCTCTTGTTGGGGATCTGGATGTCGATTTCCAGCGTCGACATGGTCTTGCCGCGCTCCATCGAGACCTGGAGGTAGTCCTGGTCGATCTGCACGTGCCTGGCAATGACCGCCATGATCTCCTCGCGCAGGACAGAGACGAGATCGGGCTGGCCGCGGCTCTGGCGCTCATAGGCGAGCAGCAGCTGCAGCCGCTCGCGCGCGACCGGCGCGCTGTTGCGCCGCTTGAAGAGGTCGAAAATGTTCATGCCGCCCTCCTTCCGAGCAGACGGTCGAGAAAGCCCTTGCGCTCGAAGGGCACCACCACCGGCAGGTCCTCGCCCTCCAGCCGCCTTGCCGCGTCGATATAGGCCTTGGCGGCGGTGTTCAGCGGGTCGGTGAGCGTCACTGGCGAGCCGAGGTTCGAGGCCCTCAGCACATCCTGGCTCTCGGGGATGATGCCGAGCAGCGGCGTGGAGAGGATCTCCAGCACGTCGTTGATGGAAAGCATTTCGCCGCGCGCGGCGCGCGCCGCGTCATAGCGCGTGACCAGCACGTGCTTGGCGATCTGATCACCCTGCTCGGCCTTCATGGTGCGGGCGTCGAGCAGACCGATGATGCGATCGGAATCGCGCACCGAGCTGACTTCCGGATTGGTGACGATGACCGCCTCGTCGGCGAAACGCATGGCGAGCTGGGCGCCGCGCTCGATACCGGCCGGGCTGTCGCAGAAGACATAGTCGAACACCGAGCGCAGCCGCTCGATCACCTCGCCGACGCCCTCCTCGGTCAGCGCATCCTTGTCGCGCGTCTGCGAGGCCGGCAGCAGGAACAGTGTCTCCACCCGCTTGTCGCGGATCAGCGCCTGCGAGAGCTTTGCCGTGCCCTGGATGACGTTGACCAGGTCGAACACGACGCGCCGCTCGGCGCCCATGATCAGGTCGAGGTTGCGCAAGCCCACATCGAAGTCGACCAGCGCCACCTTCTTGCCGGTCTTGGCAACCGCAGCGCCCAACGCCGCCGTCGACGTCGTCTTGCCGACGCCCCCCTTGCCCGAGGTGACCACCACTACCTTGCCCATGAAATGCCTCCGTTTGGCGATTGTTCTTTCGGTTGGCCGTGCCAGGCACGGTGTTGCAGGACCATCGCACGCGAAACCGGTCCCAGGCTTACGCTCGCGCCGCTCACCCCAGCGGCACCACGCACAGCACGTCGTTTTCGAGGAAGGCCTGCACCGCCTTGCCGCGCGAAACCTTCTCCATCTCCTCGGCGGTGGTGTACCAGCCGTCGACCGAGATCAGCTCGGCCTCGTTCCTGCGGCAGAAGACGCGGGCCGCAATGTTGCCGAGCGCGCCGGCCGAAGCGCGGCCGCGCAGCGTGCCATAGACATGGATGGAGCCGGCGGCGACGATCTCCGAGCCGGACGCGACCGAGCCGAGCACGATGACATCGCCATGCGCATGGAAGATCGACTGGCCGGAACGGATCGGCGTGCGTACCATCAGCGTGTCGCCGCCCGGCAGCGCGGGCTTCGCCGGCACCTTGCCGTCCTCGGCTCTTTGCTCCTCGGCCTTGCCCTCTTCGCCCTTCTTGCGGCCGGGATGCAAGAGCAGGCCGTCGGAGGTCGCCTCCTTGGCGCCGATCAGCTTCGGCGGCAGGTGCGAGCCAAGCTCGGCGCCGCCGTCCATCTCGATGGCATAGACGCGGATGCCGCGCTGGCCAAGCACGCCGACCAGCGAATCAATGGCCGCGATATCCGGCTTCAAAGTGTTCAAATCGAGCACCACCGGCCGCCCGGCAAAATAGCCCGGCGAGTTGCCTATCCAGCGGTCGAGGCTCTCCAGCCAGACATCCAGAGGCGCTTCGGGGGTGAGCGTGAAAGCGACGAAAGATCGGGCGCGAAAACGGATGGATTTGGTCTCGACAGGGGCTGCGAAGGTCACGGGAAGCGATTCCTTACTGATAGGTAAACGCTAGGAGCCGAATGGTTAACGAATGGTTAATTTTGAGGGTGAGGAGCGTTAAGAGCTGACTTGGCTAACTGTTGTGGCGGGGTGGCCACAGGCACCGTTCCACTCTGAGGGGCGGTTGGGTGGCAACCGAGGCTTTGACGCGCCCCCGATGAACGGCTGCAGCATGTGAAGTTCCTAATATACGCAGGTATGCCGCACCGGGCACAGTCTGGCCCGGCTGATCCACCCTTTTGGAAGGAGACGAGGCATGCGCATCAATCAGGCAGGCAGCAGGCGGGCAGGCAGCAAGTGGCCAGGCAGAGCAGGCGCAACGATTGGCGCGCTGTTGCTGGCATCCCTTGCAGGATGCATGACCTACCGGACGAGCGGCAGAGACACATTCCAGACCAGCGGCATAGACGCATGGTTGACAGCGGCCAATGCCGACGCGGTCGTCAATGCGATGGCAGCGAAGGGGCTGATGCCGGCGACCATCGACTGCCGCTTCGACCGCACGGTTCCGGGTCAGGTTGCTTACGCCTCGAAGTTCACCTGGCAGCGGGCTCCGGCAAACACACGCTATCATTGGGAAGTCGGCGATCCGACCTACCTCGCCAGCAAGGAAGTCAAATCCAACCGTGTTGGCCTTCACCGCATCGCCGCGAAAATCGTCCGCGACCCCGCCACCGGCCGAAAGGTTGGATGCTCGATCTGGACGAATTAGTCCCTGGCTGCCAGGCGCCGAGCCGGCGCGAGGCGCCGGCCCGGGTTGCCTCAGGCAATCAGGCAGCCTTGCGTTCCTTCAGGGCCTTCTCAAAGGCATCTTTGATCGGCTTGGATACGTCCTCGGCCGCTTTCATGGTCACGGCCTGAAAGTCCTTGGCCTGCTCGACGGACTTTTCCATCTGTTTGCGCAGGAAAGC
>NZ_RZSG01000692.1:0-3203 GCF_003997725.1 Mesorhizobium sp. M4A.F.Ca.ET.050.02.1.1 | reverse complement strand
CAGCAGGATCGAGCGGCGGATTCCGGCGCGCGCCAGCACCGTTTCGATGCCGTCGGCGACTTGGAAAGCCTCGTCGAGCGTCTGTTCGGAAATCTCGATCAGGACGCGCAGCACGCGCCCGCCATGGTCGAGCGTCACCAGCCTCTCGGCGTCGGCGATGGAAGCCAGGCCCGCCTCGATGCCGATGCCGCGCTGGCGCAGGCTTTCCATCACGACCGGCGCGGCCGTCTCGCTGAGATTGACCGAGGCATAGTCCGGCAGCTCGCGCCAGCCGGCGATGGCGACGAGGGTGCGGAGGTCGTCCTCCTCGATCCAGGCGCCGGTGGAGACGCCGATCAGCGTTCCCGGACAAGCGCGGCGCAGCGCTGCCACCGTGCGGTCCATCGCTTCCGGCGCCAAGCTCTCCTGCCGGTCGGCGCCACGCGCATGGACATGGAGCTCGGCGGCACCCGCGGCAACCGAAACCGCGCCGTCGCGCGCCATGGCGTCCGGGTCAAGCGGCAGGGCGGCGTGAAAATCGGCGGGGCGGGCGCCGTTGATGCAGGCCTGGACGATCATGGCGGCGGTCCTGTTCGAGCTGAGTCTAACGCAGAGGCGCATAGACTGGAACCGGAACGTCTGCTGACAGGCATCGTTTCGACGCCGCGATCCAGGCGAAGAGCGCCGGTGTGGGCGATTTGCGCCGCGCCGCCTAACCCAGATTTTCCTGCCGCAGCCTCTCCTTTATCCGCGCCAGAGCCGGCTCGCCGCCGCCGGCCAACTCAGTGGCAATCCGCGCAAGATCATCGTCGGCCTTGCGATATTTGCTGCCCCAGGCGCCGAGCGTCGCCAGTACCGGCAGAAGGTCGACGCCGGCTTCGGTCAGCCGGTAGATCGCCTTCAGCCTGTGGGTCGGGTCGTCGCTGCGGGTGAGGATGCCTTCCTCCTGCAGCGTCTGCAGCCGCTCGGCGAGCGTTCGCGACGAGATGCCTTCGTCCGACTGCAGGAATTCGCGAAAATGCTTTTTCCCGGCGAATGCCAGGTCGCGGATGATGAGCAGCGTCCAGCGGTCGCCAAACAGCTCAAGCGACAGGCTGATCGGGCAGCCGGACCGTTCCCTGGTCGACATAGTTACGGTTCCATTTTTAAATCACTTTACTATTGACACCATTACCTTCGCGCGTCAAATGGTTCCAAAAGTAAATTGATTGGAAGCACGCGGAGGACCGGAAATGAAGAAACTCATCCTGCAAATGCAGATGTCGGTCGACGGCTTCGTCGGCGCCGAGGACGACCATCGCTGGCAGCTCTGGGAGTGGGGCGACGACAGCGCTTGGGACGACGCGCTGAAGCAGGACTTCAACGCTGTGTTCGAAACCATCGACACCATCTTGCTTAGCCGCAAGATGGCGGAGGAGGGCTATCTGAACCACTGGGGCAACGCCGCGACGAGATTCCCGAAGGACCGCTTCTATGCCTTTGCCCAGCGCATTGTTGCAGCGCAGAAGGTGGTGCTGAGCGACAGGCTGAAGGCCGCGCGATGGGAGCGCACGAGCATCGCAAGCGGCGACCTGCCGCGCGAGGTCAATGCGTTGAAGGCGGGCGAGGGCGGCGACATCGCCGTCTTCGGCGGCGCCGGTTTCGCCTCGGCGCTGGCCGCCGCCGGGCTGGTCGACGAATTCCAGCTCTTCATCAATCCGGCTGTGCTGGGTGCCGGCCGCCGCATCTTCGGCCAGGGCGGCTTCTCCAGGCTGAAGCTCATTGGTTCGAAAGCCTATGCCAGCGGCATGGTGGTGAGCCGCTACGCGCCGGCGAGGTGAGGGGCTGCCTCAGAAGACCCCGATGACCGGCGCCGGCTCAACCAAGGTGCCGACGCCCAAGGGATTGCGCACCCGCGCGGAGGTTTCAACATTGGCGACGGCGGCGAACCACTGGGCTTCACGCAACGTCAAACCAGCAAGCACGCAGCCAGCGTAGTCCGCAGGCTCGTCTATCCACGTGTCAAACACCGCCCAAGTATCAGGCGGCTCCCGCACTGCAACGAACCGCATTTGAGACCCCATCATGCGACGAGCAGCCACCGTAGCAGCCGGCGTGCTGTAGTCATGTGAGCGAGTACACATATTAGCAATATTGCATATGAAAGCCCAGCCTTGGTCGTTTCGGCATCAAGATCGGGCATTTAGCCATGCCTGGACAGGCGCCCGGGCATCGCATCCGTCGTCACTCGATCAGCAGCAAACCGCGCTTCCTGTCGCCATCGGAATCGATCGTGTCCATGGCCGAGAACAGGCGTTCGCGCTCGATCAGCCAGGGCTTGTAGCGCTGGTTGACGTCAAGGACGAAAACCATGTCCTCGGCGTCCATATATCCTCCGATCGGGGAAAAGTGGCCGGCGCCGGCGCCGAAAATCCTCTCCCTCGTAAAGTTGATGATGTAGCGGCGGCCGGGATCGTTGGCGCGCTTCATATGCGCGAGGAACTCCTCGGCAGTCAGGTTCCGAAGCACGGATACTTTCCGCTTGGTCTTGCTTCGAGCGACTTCGGCAACCTCGTCCAGGGTCAGCCCGATGATGCAGAATCCGGTCCAGCACTTTCCCGTTCCCGCAAGCACTTCAGCTTCCGTCGTCTCTTCTTCGCCGATCGAGCGGAACATGTTTGCCACGCTTGCCGGACCGCACCTTGATGCGTTCGATTGCCATTCGACGTCGGCATTGAAAGCAGCGGCCACGGGCAACTTCCAGGCACGGTCGATCAATTCGGGCGCGCGGATAACCGAAGACTGGATCTTGTCCGGCGAGACTGCCGACGGACCAGCAATCAGGAATGCGGCGCCGCAGAGCAGGCCGATACCGGCAATCACACCGAATGCAAGACTGCGCCTCATCGCTGTGCCTCGGAGCCATACAGCAGAAGGAGATTGCAGAAGCCGGCGCGCAACGTCAATCAGCGCCGAGTCGGCACGCATCGCCATCGTCCACAGCCGGAATCTCAATGCGCCGGAGCGCCTCGCTGGTCGGCATCCGTCAGCGTGCCGAGGAAAGCGACGATGTCGTCGATCTCGGCATCGGTCAGCGCCGGCCTGTCGCCCGGCTTCCCGCCGAAGGGCGGGTCCTTGTTGAGGTTCGGCCAGTAAACCTTTGGCAGGTCGTCATATTTGTCGACCGTGCCGTCGGCATTCTTCGGATACCAGCGGCCGGGATCGCTGTCGCGGCTGCCGTAGAA
>NZ_RZSG01000691.1:0-3205 GCF_003997725.1 Mesorhizobium sp. M4A.F.Ca.ET.050.02.1.1 | reverse complement strand
CCCGTAGATACCGCCGGGCAGCGCCATCGCCCAGCCATTGGAGACGAGCCAGGCGCCGACATCCTGCCTGCCGAGCTTGCAGGGCGCGGCAATCGTGAAGCGGTCGACATCGGGCGGCACCAAGCATTTCAGCGCCCGCCCGCGCAGCCAGGCATTGAAGGCCGCCCGCGCGCGCTGGCCGCACGGCCAGGCGGCTTCGTGAAAGGAACAGCTCCTGTCGGGGTCGATGCCGAGGGTGCCGCTGATCGCCACCGTTCGCCCCATCGCCTCGAAGGTCGCCGACGAGGTGGCGATCGGGCGATAGAGCCGCGTCTCGCGCCAATCGTCCGGCATCGGCGTCTTCGGCCAGTATGCGAGACCGAGTTCGCCAAGTGGCGGACGGGGCTCGACCCGCTCGAACCGGGATGCTTCGAGCTGCGGTGGCGCGATAAGCTCCTGGGCGATCTTGCGTGCAGGTTGCCGCGGTCCGGCATCGAACACAGGCAATGCCGTTGGCAGCGGCTGATTTCTGACGACGTTCAATGCCGGCGTGGCCCGGTTGACCCCGATCAAAGCGCCGGCGTGAAGGATCAGCAGGACTCCGGCCACGAGCTCGACACTCCCTAACGCGATCGCCAGGCGAGACCTTCCCACAGGGACGCCGCCGCTCATCGGCGATGTCCCGGAGCTTGCTGTCGAACAGAAGGCCGACTTGGCAAACTGCTTGAGCGCACCCTTTCAACCCCCGATGAAACGGCTCCGGCCGCCTGAACCCGCGTTTGCGTCCCAGCGGCCCAGCATAGCACGGGTAAGAAGGATGCCGAAGCAAGCGGCTTGTTAAGCTTCGTTAAGGCTTGCGCAATCTCTATTGCCTATTCTGGCCTCGGAATTGTCGAGGACGACATGAAGCGCAAACCGATACTGCTCTTTGCATTTCCGGCCCTCATGCTGCTCATCCTGGCGGCTGAGCGAGCGGCGACATTCCTGCTCGGCGCCTATCCCGCCAGTCCGACGATATGGCGGGTCTGGCTGGAGCTGCGGCCCTTGGCGACGATGTTCTGGCAGCAGGTCGACCTCTATCTCGGCGCTTCGATCGCGCTTGACGCCGCCATCCTCGCCGCTGCCGCGATCGCCTGCTGGATGGCGTGCCAGGCGAAGGCATCGGCCGCCTTCTTCCTGGCCAACCATATCGCCATTCTATTCGCTGGGCTGATGATCGCCGCCGGCAGCCATTCGGAGACGGCGAGCACGATTGCCGCCTTCACCGCGCCCAGCGGCATCCCATTCTCGCTGGCGATCGATTTCACCATGAAGAACAGCCTGGTGCTGATCCTTGGCACTGCGGCGTGCGCCTATTGCCACGTCGCCTTCCTCAGCGAAGCGCGGCAGCGCGCTGAAACACGCGCGATCCGTATTCTCGCGCTGCAGCGGGACTTCTAGACCTGCTGCCTCAATCGCCCGGAACGCCCGGCAACCTCAGTTGATTTTCCGGTAGTAGACCTTGCCGTCCGCCTGCTGGATACGCTGGTAGGCAGGGTTCGGGGCAGGCGGCGCTGCTCGCTTCCTAGGCTGTGGCATTTCGACCGACCCTGGGTTCGCCATGTTTTCGGCGACGGCCGGCGTCTCCGCCTCGCTGCTGGTGGGGGCTACTGCCGGCTCCGGAGCGCTGGCCATAGGTTCGTCGGCGATGGAAGGCCGGCTCTGCCCCAACCGGGCGATACCGCCGTTGACCTCGTTGAACTTCGCCTGCAACTGGTCGTCGAGCTTTTCGAACCGGCTCTGGAAACCGTTGTTGACGGTATCGAGCCGGGCGCTAATGCGTTGCTCGAACTGACCGAGCTGCTCCAGCCGCGCTTCCACGCTGCGCAGGTCGCTGATGCCGCGGTAGAGGTAGACGGCTGCGGTCAGGTTCACCAGCGTGACCGGCGCGGCGCCCGCCACGACAACGCCGATCGTGCCTTTGCGGCTGGGTTTGCCGACGGCGGCTTCCTGAGCGCCGAGCTCGATTGCCGGAATGTCCGGGTCCCTGATCATAGTCATTCCACCACCACCTTTGCGCCCACCGCGACGCGTTTGAAGAGATCGATCACGTCGGTATTGGTCAGGCGAAAGCAGCCCGACGTGCCGTCGAAACCGACACCCTTGGGATCGTTGGTGCCATGTATGCGATAGAGCGTGTCACGTCCGCCGCGTGAAAGATAGAGCGCGCGCGCGCCGAGAGGGTTGTAGGGCCCGGCGGGCACCATCGCCGGCAGCTCGGGCTGGCGGGCGCGCATCTCCTTGGGCGGCCGCCATTCCGGCCATTCGGTCTTGGCCCCGACCTCGACCGTCCCGGTCCAGCCGAAGCCGTCGCGGCCGACGCTGATCTGGTAGCGCAGCGCCTGGCCCCGGTTCGTCACCAGATAGAGCGCCTTCTCGTCCTTGCGGATGATGATCGTGCCGGTCTGTTCGCTGGTCTGGAAGGCGACCGCCTTGCGCAGGCTTGGCCCCATGGCCGGCAGCGGCGGCCGGTCGGCAAGCGCGGACCTGGCCCCGGCCGGCGGCAGGCTCGACGCCAGCGCTGTCACCGCGATGCACGCGCAAGCGAGGGCACGGATAATTTGCCACCTGGAGCGGTTCAGCGTTTCATGGAAACGCAGACCCGCCCCGGGCATCTGTCTTGACGCAATTCCGGACGGAAAACCGCTGCGCACTTTTCCTGGAACTGCTCTAGCGACTGGCATCGCTGAGCCGCTCCTTGAACATCAGCTTCAGGTCCTTGTTGAAGCGCGCCCGCCCGTCGACTTCGGAGGGCAGAATGGCGCGATTCAGCGCGTCGGTCAAAAGCGCGTTGTCGAGCGCCACCGACTTGATGTGCGGCGCCTTGAAGATCTTCTCCAGCTCGCTGCGCGAGAAGTGGTTGCCGAACCATTTGCGCTTGTGCTTGTTGGCCACCAGCGTGATGTTCACCTGGTTGCCGCGCAGCTCGCGGATCTTCTTGTAGAGTCGCTTGCCTTGCCTGAGCGAGGCGACGTTGAGCTCGAAGACGATGAAGATCTCGTCGCTCGTCTGCAGCACGGAATTGTGCCAGGGCGTCTCGATGTTAGGCAGGTCGATGACGATGTCGTCGAACCGGTAGGCGACGAGGTCGAGCAGCCGGAAAACGAAATCGGCGCCATGCGGCTCAAAGGGCAGCTGCGGCCGCTCGAAGGAGTAGAGCGTGAGCCCCGACGGGCGCGACAGCTTG
>NZ_RZSG01000690.1:0-3209 GCF_003997725.1 Mesorhizobium sp. M4A.F.Ca.ET.050.02.1.1 | reverse complement strand
GCTGCACCAGCGTGGTGAGCACCGTGCCGGCGACGCTGACCAGCGTGCCGACCGAGGCCTGGTTGCGGCCGATACGGCCCGGGAACGGCGCCTTGATCTCCGAATAGCCGAGGTTGAGCTGGGCGGTGCGCAGCGCGGCCCTGTCGACTGCAAGCGCTGCCTCGGCCGCGCGCAGGGTGCTCGTACGCTGGTCGAAACTGTCCTTGGCGAGATAGCCGCTCTTGGCGAGTTCCGTGCCGCGGCCGAGATTGGACCGCGCATAGTCGAGCGTCGCCGTGTCGCGCTCGATCTCGGCCTTCGCCTGGTCGAGTGCCGCCTGATAGTCCTCGGGCGCGATCCGGTAGAGCAGGTCGCCCTGCTTGACGTCGCTGCCGTCGGCGGCAGCCTGCTCCTGCAGGTAGCCCGGCACGCGGGCCTGCAGGGTGATGCTGCGGATCGGTTCGACCCGCGCGGCATAGTCGAGATAGATCGGCAGCGTCCTCTTCACCACGTTCACCACCGGCACCGGCATCACGAACGCCGCCGGAGCCGGCGCTGCCCCTGCCGTGCCGGCATTGAGGCTGAGACTGCCCATGTCGAGCAGATGGACGCTGGCCATCGAGATGGCACCGAGCGCCACGGCCGTTCCCAAAGCGATTTTCCATTTACGCATTTTGGTCTCCAATCGTTTTCCGCCGCCTGCGCGAGCTATTCAGCCGCCTGGGCGAGCGGCTGAAGCGCCGGCTCGGCGGTCGGTTCAATATCCTGATGGTGCGGAGCGGGCTCTCTGTCCTCGCCTCGCTCGCGCAGCTTTTCAATCACCGCGTAGAACACCGGCACGAACACCAGCGACAGCACCGTCGCCGCCACCATGCCGCCGAAGACGGTGGTGCCGATCGACTGCCGGCTGGCAGCACCTGCACCCGTCGCGAACATCAGCGGCAGGACGCCGAGGATGAAGGCGAACGCCGTCATCAGGATCGGCCTCAGCCTCAGCCGCGCGGCCTCCATCGCCGCTTCGACAATGCTCAAACCTTCCTCGCGCCGTCGTCTTGCGAATTCGACGATCAGGATGGCGTTCTTCGCCGCCAGGCCGATCAGCATGACGAAGCCGATCTGCGAGTAGACGTCGATCTGCATGCCGCGCAGCAGGAGCACCAGGAAGGCGCCGAACAGGGCGAGCGGCACGGCGAGCAACACCATGAAGGGCATCGCCCAGCTTTCGTATTGCGCCGCCAGGATCAGGAAGACGAACACCATGGCAAGCCCGAACACGATCGAGGCGATCGAGCCGGCCTTGAGCTCCTGGAAGGTGATGCCGGTCCACTCATAGCCGAAGTCCCTGGGCAGCACCGTCGCCGCCGCCCGCTCCATCGCCGCCACCGCCTGTCCGGACGAGAAGCCGGGAGCGGCACCGCCATTGATCAGGGCCGATGCATTGTTGTTGTAGTGCGGCACCGTCTCGGGGCCGACAATCGGCACCAGCCTGCCCAGCGTGCTCAGCGGCACCATGCCGCCCGCAGCGTTGCGCACATAGAGCCGCGAGATGTCGGTGGCATCGGCGCGCGCATCCTTGTCGGCCTGGATCGTCACCCGGAAGGTGCGGCCGAACAGGTTGAAGTCGTTGACGTAGAGCGAGCCGAGATAGATCTGCAGTGTGTTGAACACATCGGGCAGGCTGAGCCCCAGAAGTTTCGCCTTGCTGCGGTCGAGGTCGTAGTTGAACTGCGGTGTCGACGTCGAGAAGGACGAGAACAGCTGCTGCGGATTGAGTTCCGGCTGCTTGCGCGCCTCGGCGATCAGCGCCTGCGTGACATCGTTGAGCGCAGCACTGCCACGACCGGAGAGATCCTCGACCTGGAACTCGAAGCCGCCGGTGGTGCCGAGGCCCGGGATCGAAGGCGGATCAAAGGAGAGCGCGAAGGCCTCCGGTATCTGCAGCAGCTTGTTGCGCACCTCAGCGACCAGCTTCGAGGCATTCTGGTCGGGTCCACGCTCGTCCCAAGGCTTCAGGATCGCGAACTCCACCGCCGAGTTCGACTGCGCGGCGCTGGTCAGGAAGTTCAGGCCGCTGATCGAGCCGACAATGTCGACGCCGGGTGTGCTCTGCAGGATGTCGCGCGCCTTCTCGGCCACCGCGTCGGTGCGCTCCAACGAAGCGCCGTCAGGCAGCTGGATGACGACGAAGAAATAACCCTGGTCCTCGACGGGGAGGAAGGTCGAGGGCAGTTTCTGCCAGACGAAATAGGTAGCCACCAGGCCGGCGGCGAACAGACCGAGCATGGCCCAGCGCAGCCGGATCAGGATGCGCACGCCATGGGCGTAGGCATGCGACAGCCATTCGAAGCCGGCATTGAACCAGCGGAACAAGACGAACTGCGTCTCGCCGCGATGGCGCAGGAACGCGGCGCTCAGCGCCGGGCTCAGCGTCAGCGAGTTGAAGGCCGAGATGCCGACCGAGATCGCGACGGTGAGCGCGAACTGGTTGTAGAGCCGCCCCGAGACGCCCGGGATGAAGGCGACCGGGATGAACACCGCCATCAGCACCGCGGTTGTGGCGATGATCGGTCCTGTCACCTCGGCCATCGCCGCGCGTGTCGCGGCAAGTGGTTTGAGGCCGGCCTCGAGCTGTCGCTCGACATTCTCGACGACGACGATCGCGTCGTCGACGACGAGACCGATCGCCAGCACCATGCCGAGCAGCGACAGCATGTTGAGCGAGAAGCCCAGCATGTACATCACCGCCAGCGTTGCGATCAGCGACACTGGGATGGCGATGGTCGGGATGATGGTGGTGCGCCAGCTCTGCAGGAAGATGAACACCACCGCCACGACCAGCACCAGCGCCTCGCCAAGCGTAATCAGAACGTCATGCATCGAGGCCGACACGAAGCGCGTCGTGTCGTAGTGCATGGCGTAGTTGACGCCCTTCGGGAAACGCGCCGACAACTCCTGCATCTTGTCCTTGACCCGCTGCTGCAGGTCGAGCGCGTTGGAACCCGGCATCTGGTAGACGGCGAGCACCACCGTCGGGTCCTTGCCGAAGAAAGCGGACGAGGAATATTGCAGCGCGCCGAGTTCGATGCGCGCGACGTCGCGCAGGCGCACCAGCGAGCCGTTTTCAGAATTGGCGCGCACGACGATCTCGCCGAATTCCTTCGGGTCGCTGAGGCGGCCGACCGCGTTGACCTGCATCTCGAAGGCGGTGCCGGCCGGCGCCGCCTTCGAGA
>NZ_RZSG01000068.1:0-14725 GCF_003997725.1 Mesorhizobium sp. M4A.F.Ca.ET.050.02.1.1 | reverse complement strand
CCTCGATGCCGTAGATGCCCGGGCCCCATTCGGCGTCTCGGCAAACAAATTGTCGCGCCGGCAGGCGGCGCTGCTCGCCGTCACGCTGCCCAATCCGATCGCCCGCAATCCGGCAAAACCGGGGCCGGGCTTGCGACGCCTGGCGGCACTGATCGAGCGGCGCGCCGGTAGGTCGGGAGCCTATGTGGGTTGCCTTGATTAGGACGAACCAGCGCCGGCTCAAAAAAATTTGCCGCGGTGCTGGCCAAAACGGCGCAAGGCGTGTATAGGCACCCGACTTTCTCAGATTATGGCCCCAGACGCGGCCCTTTCACGAGGGTTGCCGGGGCATTTTGACCATGTAGTGGAGCATATCCATGGCCGTTCCGAAACGAAAAACCTCTCCGTCGAAGCGCGGCATGCGCCGCTCGGCCGACGCCCTCAAGGCCCCGACCTATGTCGAGGACAAGAATTCCGGCGAAATGCGCCGCCCGCACCATATCGACCTGAAGACCGGCATGTATCGCGGCCGCCAGGTTCTGGAGCCGAAGGAAAGCTGAGAAGCTTCCGGCGGTTTGCGACTTCCAAAAAGACCGGCCATTGGGCCGGTCTTTTTGCGTTTGGCCTCGCCAATCGCTCCAGCGTCGCGGTCCGATACCGACTCCGCCGACGGACCCTGCGCGCCGGTCTTTGTGGCCTGACAGGCGCGGGAGGAACCCCCGCTAACATGCTTGTTTCGCGCGGTCTTCGAGCGTGTTAGCGGCGACGCATGAAACTTCTTGACGAGGAAGGCCGGCGGGCTGCAACTGAAGGAAGCTCAATCGGAGACGCCAGATGTTCGGTGCCATCCCCCTGCTGATCGTGCCCTTCGTGCTCTACAATCTCGGGCTGCTCGGGATATTCGGCAGCGGCGACGATCCCTGGGCCAACGAGATGTTCTCGTTCCGCATGATGTCCGGTGGCGTTTTCTCGATGACGCTCGGCGACCTGATGGTGCTGATCGGCCTGATCTTCCTGTTCGTCGAGATCTCAAAATCGGTGCGCACCACCAACGCCTCGATCCTCGACCATCTGTTGTCGACACTGGTCTTCATCGCCTTCCTGGTCGAGTTCCTGCTGGTGAAGGGCGCAGCGCATTCGGTCTTCTTCACCCTGATGGTCATCGCGCTGTTCGACGTGCTCGCCGGCTTCTCGGTGTCGATGCGGTCGGCAAGCCGGGATATCAACCTGAACTAGGATGTGCCGATATTCAGGTGAGACCGGTCTGCAAATGATCCGGGCTCAGCCCGGATCGGCAGTGAAGCCGGCGGCTTCGATGCCGGCGATCGCGGCGGCCTCGTCATTGTCCGACGTGTCGCCGGAGATGCCGACCGCGCCGATGACGGCGCCGACATGATCGCGGATCAGCACGCCGCCGACGACAGGCAGGACACGACCGCCGGAGACGTCGGAGATGCCGGCGATCAGATGCGGCCGTTCCTTGGCGAAGGCTTCGACGCGGCGCGAGCCCATGCCGATGGCGAGCGCGCTATAGGCCTTGCCGGCCGACATTTGCGGACGCAGGAACGATGCGCCGTCCTGGCGCTGGAAGGCGACCAGATGGGCGCCGGCATCGAGCACCGACACGCCGAGCGGCCTGAGCTTCAGCTCGGCACCCCTGGCGAAGGCGGCGTCGATGATTTGCTTGGCTTTCTCGAGCGTCAGCGCGGTCATGGCAGTCTCCTGTTGAAGGCCGCGATCATCGTCGACGAGACGCAAGATACAATCCCGGCCGCGGTTGAAACTGATTTTCGGGAAGTGGCGAAACGCCGCGCCCTGTCTAGCCGGCGGCAGCCTCAGCCTTGCGGGCGACCACCACCTCGTAGCCGGCCTGCAGGGTCGCCCGAACGGTTGGCCCCTCATGGTCGATCGGCGCGCCGAGGTGTTCATGGCGCAATTCGTCCATGAAGCGCTCCCATAAGGGTGGGCCGCCGTTTTCCAGAAGCTCAGCGCGGATCGAGAGCTCCTCGCTGACCGGCAGCCAGACACGGCCCCAGGCGCCGAGATGCGCCATGATCGGCACCAGGGTGATGGCCATCTCGGTCAGGCTGTAGATTGCCTTCTGCTTGTGGGAAGGATCGTCGGCCTTTGTCAGCATGCCCAGCTCCATCAGCCGCTTCAGCCGGTCGGCAAGGATGTTGGACGCGATGCCCTCGATCGATCCGTTGAGCATTTCGCGAAAATGACGCCGGCCGCCGAAGATCATGTCGCGCAGGATGATCAGGCTCCAGCGATCGCCGAACACTTCGAGCGACAGATTGATCGGGCAGCCGGAGCGGTGATCGGTGTTCATGCAAAGTCTCCAGAAAAACCGGTTGCATTATCGTATCAGTCTGATTATCGTGCAACTGATTGCAAAATGCAATCGGATTGACAGAGAAGGAAGCGACCATGAAGACGAAAGAGCAGCCCCGGATCGTTTCCGAAACTTTTGGCAGTCCCGGCGATCCGGCCGTTCTGCTGATCATGGGCGCCATGGCGTCGATGCTGTGGTGGCCAGAAGCGTTCTGCCGGAAGCTGGCCGGCGAGGGTCTGTTCGTAATCCGCTACGACAATCGCGACACCGGCCACTCGAGCAAATACGCGCCTGGCGAGCCGCCCTACACATTCGATGACATGGCCGACGATGCCATCCGCGTGCTCGACGATCATGAGGTCGTGAGGGCGCATGTGGTCGGCATGTCGATGGGCGGCATGATCGCGCAGCTGGTGGCGCTGAAACACCCGTCGCGCCTCACGGCGCTGACCGTGATCAGCACGTCGCCTGTCGGCATCGACACCTCGCATCTGCCGGGAATGTCCGAGAGCTACAAAGAGCACGCGGCGGCAGGTGAGAAGGTCGATTGGTCGGATCGCGAGCAGGTGATCGACTTCATCGTCAGCGAAGCCCGCGTCATCGCAAGCACCGCGCATCCGTTCGACGAGAAGCGGACAAGGGCGTTCGTCGAGCGGGACTATGACCGGTCGGGAGGCCTGCTCAGCGCGACCAACCACTTCCTGCTCAAGAACGGCGGAGACTGGAAGGACCGCCTTCGGGCGATGCGGATTGCGCTGCTCGTCATCCACGGCACGACGGATCCGATCTTTCCGGTCGAGCATGGCGCAGCGCTCGCCGAGGCGGTTGCCGGTGCGAAGTTGGTGCGTATCGAGGGCGGCGGCCACGAACTGCATCCGGACGACTGGGCCGTCATGATCGCCGCCATCGTGGCGCATGACCGGGCAGCGCGGGCGCGGGCCGATCCATCCCCGGCGTGACAGCGCCTCACCGGATGCGCCATTATCAAGACCAGAAGCCCCCTTCCGCCCGGACCGGCGGCCACAAGCGAGCAAGCAATGTCTCTGACCATGCACCTCCACCCGCTGGCATCGTTCTGCTGGAAGCCGCTGATCGCGCTCTACGAGAACGGCACGCCTTTCGATGTCGTCATTGTCGATCTCGGCAACGAGCAGTCGCGCGCGGCGTTCCTGAGACTGTCGCCGGCGGGCAAGATGCCGGTGCTGCGCGACGAGGCGCGCGGACAGACGGTGCCGGAATCAACCATCGTGATCGAGTATCTGGCCGTCCACTATCCTGGCCCGACCGCGCTGATCCCGGCCGATGCCGACCTCGCCCGCCAGGTTCGGACCGCCGACCGCTTCTACGATTTCTATGTGCAGGAGCCGATGCAGAAGATCGTCGGCGACCGGCTGCGGCCGCAGGGCCAGACCGACCCGTTCGGTGTCGAGCAGGCGCGGGCGCAGTTGCGCGCCTCCTACGCCATCATCGAAACCGAGATGCAGTCGAGGATTTGGGCGGTTGGCGAAACCTTCACCATGGCCGACTGCGCGGCGGCTCCGGCGCTGTTCTACGCCAACAAGGTCGAGCCGTTCGGCGACAGGTTCCCCGCGGTTAGGCGTTATCACGATCGCCTGCTCCAACGACCGTCCTTCGCCCGCGTGATCGAGGAAGCCCAGCCCTACTTCAAGTTCTTCCCCTACAACGACGGCTGACATCAGTGCTTCGCGATCGGAGGCGAGCGGTCCTTCTCACCTGGCCTTGCATCGCTCCTATGGCTCGATCACCTTCTTGCGGCCCTCCGGTTCCACCATCTCGAGCCGAGTTTCGGGACCATCCGCCTCGAGCAAAATGTAGCTTGCGTCGTCGCCGCCGACGAAACTCAGACCGGCGCTGGCGGTCGTGGCGCTGATCTTGACCGAGGGCTGGCCATTCTCCGCGATGAGGCGGAACAGCACGGTTTCGGCCTCGCCGGCCTTCGCCGGGAGCACGGAGATGCTGGAGCGCACCCGGCCCTGACTATCGACAATCTGAAGCCCGCTTCCGCGCAGAATGCCTGGGCTGTCCTGCGCCTTCGCCGGCAGGATCTGCGTCAGCCCCATGCCAGCGAGCAGAACCAGATTGATTGCCGTCAGAGCGCCAAGAACCGCTTCGCGTCGCATGGGTTTCCTCCTCCACAGCCAGAAAAAGCGCAGAACGGAATCGCATCAAGCAAGTGCCGGACCGGTCATGCCGCCCAGAGGTCACTCGCCGGGCAATGCTTCCCAGAACTGGTCGAGCCAGATGTTCAACCGCAGGAAGCCGGCACTGCTGACCGTGTAGACCCGCCGCGTGCCTTCCGCCTTGGCGTTGACCAGGCCGGCCTCGAGCAGAACCTTCAGGTGCTGCGAGACGGCTGGGCGTGAAACTGGCAGTCCGGCCGCCAGTTCGTTGACGGTCTTCGGGCCGCGCCGGAGCTCTTCGAGAAGATAGCGCCGGTTGGGATCGGCAATCGCCACAAAGGCATCAGAAAACATCATGCGTCATTTTAGAGGCAAAGTTTCCCAAATCTCAACCATTGGTTTCAGCCTTTCTGCGCGGATCGAGCCGCAAGGCTTCCGGCGTCACCGAACGGTCGGCCGGCTGGGTCTTGAAGGCGTCGCGGTTTTCGATCGGCACCGGGGCGCGGCGGCTGATGCGCAGCAGGGTGTAGCCCGCCAGGCAAAGATGGGCGAGCGCGGTGGCCAGGAACAGGCCCTCGGGGCGCAGCCAGCCCATCAGGCCGGCGGCGAGCAGGGGCCCGATCATGGTGCCGAAGCCGTAGAGCAGCAGAAGACCGCCCGAAACCTTGACGAAATCCTCCGCCCGCGCGTGGTCGTTGGCATGCGCCACTGCGATCGAATAGAGCGTGTAGGCGAAAGCGCCGTAGGCGGCGGTCAAGACGATGACGAAGACGCCGGAGCGCGGCTCGAACAGGAAGACGAAAATGGCAAACAAGGCTGCGCCAAAGGCCGCACCCGCCAGCACGAAACGGCGGTCGGTCTTGTCCGAGAGGCGTCCCGCCGGAAGCTGCATGGCCGCTCCCGCCACCACCACCAGGCTCATCATCAGCGCGATCTCGGCCGTTGAGATGCCGATGCGGGCGCCATAGACGGCGCCGAGCGTGCCCCAGGCGCCGTTGGCAATGCCGATCAACAGGCAGGCAATCGCCGACGCCGGCGAATTGGCGTAGAGCCCCTTCACGTCGAGCTTCACGTCCTGCAGCGGCTTCGGATGCGACTGCGTCGAGACGGCGGTCGGGATCAGCGACAGGCAGAACAGGATGCCGGTGATCATGAACAGCGAAGCCGACTTCACGTCGCCGCCGGCGACGATCATCTGGCCGCCCATGATCGATGCATAGGTGACCATCATGTAGAGGCCGAAGACGGTGCCGCGGTTCTCGTTGGTGGCCTTCTCGTTCAGCCAGCTTTCGATGACCATGAAGGCGCCAGCCATGGTGAAGCCGGTGAAGGCGCGCAGCAGGATCCAGACATATTCATCGATGATAAGGCCGGTGAGCAAAGCGACGATGGCGCCCGACGCGGCAAAGGCGCCGAAGGCCCTGACATGGCCGGCGCGGCGAACCAGGCGCGGCGCAAAGAAGCAGCCGGTGACGAAGCCGCCGGCCCAGGCGGTGCCCATCAAGCCCAGCGATGCCGTGGAAAAGCCCTCCAATTGGCCTCGCAACGGCAGCAGCAGCCCGTGCAGGCCGGACGCCGCGAGCAGGAAGGCCGTGCCGCGAAGCAGCGAGAGGATCGGTCGGTAGGTCGCAAACATTGGCTGATCCGGCTGGAGGTTCGTGGCGCTGGTCTGACAGGCGCATTCGGGCTTTTCGGCGGCGAACACTGCCGCTTTCAACGCTAGCCGCGGCGGAACAGCGCCTCGGCCGCTGATTTGGTCGCTCCCTTGGCCTTCAACTCGGCTTCCAGCCGGGCGATCTCGTCGCGCAGCATGCCGATCCGCTCGGACAGTTCGTCGGCCGAAAGCAGGGCCAGATCCTGCCCGATCTCATGCGGGCGCGCCTTCTTAACGGGTTCGTCGTCGAAGATCGCCATCGTCGCTCCTCCCTGATATGCCATTTGCCGGATTCGACAATGAGCATACATAGGGCACGGGTGCTGATGCAAACGGCCAGCCAAAGAGGCCAGACGAGGACGGGACAATTCATGGCGAGCGCACAGAAGATTCCGGCGAAGATGATGGCGATCGCGATCTCGGAGCCAGGCGGGCCGCGGGTGCTGAAGCCGGAAACGCGCGATGTGCCCCTGCCGGGGCCAGGCGAGGTCCTGATCCGGGTGCGTGCCGCCGGCGTAAACCGGCCGGATGTGCTGCAGCGCAAGGGCGCCTATCCGCCGCCGCCCGGCGCCTCCGATCTGCCGGGGCTCGAGGTCTCGGGCGAAGTCGCGGCACTTGGCGACGAGATATCGCGCTGGCGCATCGGCGACCGGGTCTGCGCGCTCACCCCCGGCGGCGGATACGCCGAATATGTCAAGGTGCACGCCGGCAGCGTGCTGCCGCTGCCGGCCGGCTTCACCCACACCGAAGCGGCGGCGGTGCCGGAAACCTATTTCACTGTCTGGCACAATGTGTTCGAGCGCGGCGGCTTGAAGTGCGGCGAAACGCTGCTGGTGCATGGCGGTTCGTCGGGCATCGGCACCACGGCGATCCAGTTGGCGTCGGCCTTCGGCGCCTACGTCATCACCACCGCCGGCAGCAGGGAAAAATGCGACGCCTGCCTGAAGCTCGGCGCCGACCGGGCGATTAATTACCGCGAGGAGGACTTCGTCGCCGCGGTCAAGGACGCGACTGGTGGCAAGGGCGCCAATGTGATCCTCGACATGATCGCCGGAGACTATGTGACACGCAATTACGAGGCCGCGGCGGTGGAAGGCCGCATCGTCCAGATCGCCGTGCAGGGCGGGGCGGCGGCGAGTGTCGATTTCTCCAGGCTCATGGTCAAGCGGCTCACCCATACCGGCTCGACGCTGAGGCCGCGCACGGTCGAATTCAAGGCGGCGATCGCCGTGGCGCTGGAGGCGCAGGTCTGGCCGTTGCTCGGCAGCCGCAAGATAGCGCCGGTGATGGACACGATCCTGCCGCTCAGCGAAGCCTGGCGGGCGCATGAGCGGATGGAGGATGGGGAGCATATCGGCAAGATCGTGCTCGACGTCGGCTAGGATGCATCGATATTCAGGTGAGGCCGGCCTGCAAACGGCGCTTTCCTGCGCTTCCGGTGCTCACGTAGTTTCCTTGCTGCCGCATGTCCTTGTCGGAAAACCGGGACCACTTCTCCGGGACATGCGGAAGTACGCTCCGCTCCGGTTCTCGGAAACCACCGTTTTGGTCGCCCCGCGCCCGTCTTCGACTCCGCCTCGGCCTGACCTGAATCTCGACGCGCCCTGGTGTGTAAATCGCCTGCGGAAAAGCTGAACAAGAGCTTAATGCTGCAATGCACAAAACGCATTGCCGCCATGCAAAAGCGTCCGTTCAATTCTTAGGCGGCGGTGCCTATTTACACGGCATCGAACAAATCAACCAACGACTGGAGACCCGCCATGAACCCGATCCGCGCTTTCCGTAACTGGCGCATGTACAACGAGACCGTGCGCGAGCTGAACAAGCTCAACGCCCGTCAGCTTCACGACCTCGGCATCAACCGCGCCGACATCGAGCGTATCGCCCGCCAGGCTCTTTGATCTCAAGCGCGCCCCGGCCGTGAGGCCGGGGCAGCGTTGCGAAGCCAGAGCCGTCGAAGACGCTTGCTCGTCTCCGGTTCCGAACCCGCTGGACCCAGTCCGGCGGGTTTTGTCTTTCTTGGGCCGCGGCCGTGCCCGGCCTCTCCTCCAGGGCTCTCCAAAAACATTGCGAAATGGTGACGGAGCGGTTATACAGGCCGCGAATTTCCCATTTTGGTGGCTCTAAAACCACCGCCCGCGCGGGAACGCGGGCGAACGAGAAGGATTTTTGGAAATGGCCAATACGCTGCTGATGCCCAAGGCGACCGCCGTCTGGCTGGTCGACAACACCGCGCTCTCCTTCGAGCAGATCGCCCAGTTCTGCGGGCTGCATCCGCTTGAGGTCAAGGCGATCGCCGACGGCGAATCGGCGCAAGGCATCAAGGGCATGGACCCGATCATGACCGGCCAGCTGACCCGCGACGAGATCGCGCGCGCCGAGAAGGACCCGAACCATCGACTGAAGCTGTCCGACCCAAAGGTCAGGGTGCCGGAATCCAAGCGCAAGGGCCCGCGCTACACGCCGCTGTCGAAGCGTCAGGACCGGCCGAATGCCATCCTCTGGCTGGTGCGCAACCATCCCGAACTGAAGGACGCGCAGATTGCCCGTCTTGT
The DNA here is from genome assembly GCF_003997725.1 of Mesorhizobium sp. M4A.F.Ca.ET.050.02.1.1. Taxonomy (NCBI): domain Bacteria; kingdom Pseudomonadati; phylum Pseudomonadota; class Alphaproteobacteria; order Hyphomicrobiales; family Phyllobacteriaceae; genus Mesorhizobium; species Mesorhizobium sp. M4A.F.Ca.ET.050.02.1.1. The sequence continues at coordinate 6,061 of NZ_RZSG01000068.1, read as the reverse complement.
AGGCACCACCAAGTCGACGATCGAGCAGATCCGCGAGCGCAAGCACTGGAATTCGGCCAATCTGCAGCCGATGGATCCGGTGACGCTGGGTCTCGCCTCGCAGATCGACCTCGACATGGAAGTCAACCGCGCCTCGCGCGGCCGCGAGCAGGCGCAGCCGGTCGGCGACACGCTGCTGCCGGCGGCGTTGACGGAACGGCTGGTCCCGGCGCCGGAAAAGCCGAAGGACGAGGACGCCGAGCTCGACGCCAACGCCGTCTTCGCCAAGCTCTCGGCGCTGAAGTCGAAGGACAAGGACACGGACGACGAGGAGTAGAATTCTCGGCATGCCAACAAAAAAGCCCGCTTCGAGCGGGCTTTTTTATTGGCCTTCGAGCCTTCAGTTGCGCGCCGCCCGGTCCGGCGTCATGCCATAGTCCTCGCTGCGCTCCACCGCGCGGTAGAAATCGGCGAGCTGCTTGCCGCGCTCCGGTTTGTAGACGCGGCCGGCGATCACCACCGAGGCAATGCGGTCGATGCGGAAGGCGCGGAAATCGTCGCGCATCTCGCACCAGGCGACCAGCGTCCACACCTTGCCCCAGAACCACAGGCCGAGCGGCCGGATGTCGCGCGCCGTGCCGCGCCCGGCCTCGTCCGAATAGTCAATGGTCAGGACCTGGCGTTTCTCGATCGCGCGCTCGATCAGGTCGATCGCCTCGCGCGCGGCATCGCTCACCACCCACATCGGCGTGTGGATCTCGGTGCGGGCGATGCGGTCCTTCTCGGTATCGGGCAGCACGGCGCCGATCTTGACCAGCGCCTCGTCGGCGGCCCGCGCCATTGCGGCGCCGCCAAAGGCGCGCACCATGCGGGCGCCGGCGACCAGCGCCACGATCTCGTCACGCGTGAACATCAGCGGCGGAAGGTCGAAACCCTCCCTCATCATGTAGCCGACGCCCGCCTCGCCGTCGATTGGCACGCCGGTCGACTGCAGGTCGGCGATGTCGCGATAGATCGTGCGCTCGGAAACCTCGAGCCACGTACCCAGCTTCTGGGCAGTGACCAGACGGCCGCCGCGCAAATGCTGCACGATCTGGAAGAGCCTGTCGGCACGACGCATCGTATGGTTCCTCGATGTTGTTCCTATCATGTCGTGGTTCCCAAAACCGGTTCCCACTTTTGGGCGACATGCACTATGGCTTCAGCCCTTCGCGCTTGCGCTGCACGGCGACGAACTCCGTGCCGAAGGACAGTTTCCTCGTTGTCGGCGTCCTGGCGTCCAGCACCCGCCAGAACGGCGCGATCTCGCTCAGCGCCATGCCGTGCTCGAGATCCTCGCCGGCGGCCTCGGCAACAGTGCGCAGATGATAGCCAATGGCGACCGGGCATGTCACTTCAGCCCCGTTCTCGATGGCCAGCGCGGTGCGCAGCGCGCGGACGTCCATCTCGACGCCTTCGGGGATCGAGCGGATGAAATCATCGACCTGGCGCGCCGTCGGCACCAGCATCGGCTGGCCTTCGACGACGTCGGCGAAGCTCCGCGGCGACGGCTTGATACCATTGACGCCCGGCGTGTTCAGCCTGTCGTTCCAGCTCTTCACCATGCGAAGTTCACTCTCTACTCCTGCCACACCATGACACGACCCTCCTGACAGCATACTGTCAGGAGGGTTCAGCACGTCTGCTGACGATAGGGTGCCTACATCCTGCTCGAACCATCAACTTTCTCACGCTCGATTGCCCGAAGTATTTCCGCTCCGTCGCTTCTACATCTGGGCGCGGCAGTGTCCGCATCCAAGCGCGGCCTGCAAAAATCGTTCAATGGTCGAGGTGGCGGCCGTTGCCGTACATATCCGGCCAGCCAATGTCCTTGCGGATGTCCGCGGGCAAGCTGTTCATGAAACGCTGGGTGCGGATCTCGTTGCGCATCGTGCGGATCTTGCCGACATAGTGCTCGATGCTGCGCAGTACCGTGAAGCTGGTCATGGCTGGTCTCCTCTTTTCGATGAGAACACTATCGCACACCCCTGCTGACAGCAGTCTGTCAGGAGGGTGGCAGGTCTGCGAAGAAGATTGCGGTCAGCCCGGCCGGCACCCCGGGAAACGGCCGTCTTGCGCGGTTCTGTTTGGGTCCGGAAGTGCGACGCCGGCTTTGACAGCAGGCTTCGATGCTGCTCAAAGGCGGCATGTCGAAGCTCCTGGCGCTCGTTGTCATTGGCATCATGCTCATCCAGCTGATCAAGCCGCTCGGCTGGCCGGGGCTGAGGCGGCGCAGCGATTTCTGGAAGCTGGCGCTGCTTGCCATGGCGGCGATCTCGATCACCGCTGTGCTGGGGCACTGGGGCTAGAGCCGAAGCGCCACCCCATCGGGCGCCGCTACGCCAAGGGCTGCTCGCCCAGAACAGGGGCTAGCAGATGCTCCGCCCAGGCGCGGTAGCCGGCTTCCGAGGCGTGGAATCCGTCGACGGCAAAGCCGGCCTGCGGATCGAGGATCGGCAGCCGCGACGCAGGAACCGCGCCGCGCTCCAGGCAGAGGCGCTTGCCCATCCGGTTCATCTCGGTGGCCCTGATCTCGAGAATCCTGCCAAGCAAGGATGGCATCGCCGGCGCCCGCGTGAACTCCAGCACCGGCGACCACACCACGCGCGCCTCCGGCCATTTGGCGCGCAGCGCGTAAAGCAGGCCGCCGAACTCCTTCTTGAAGCGTGGCACCGAGTGGAAGTTCTTGGTGTCGTTGGTGCCGATGGCGAGCACGATATGCGTCCACGGATCGGCCGACAAATTGGGCAGGACATGGTCGCGCACCTGGCCGGAAGTCGCCGAATTGAAGCCGGCCGCCCGCCAGCGCACCGCACTGCCGGTCCGTTCGGAAATCAGGATGGCGAGCTGCGCCGCAAGTCCGTTCTCGGAATGGCCAATGCCGACCGAGGCGGCGGAGGAATCACCCAGCACCAGCAGCGTGATCGCCGGCGCCTTGCCCTGCATCTCATGCATGACCGGACCCCGCGCCGGCAGCATGCGGCTGGTGCGACGGCGCACGCCGAGCCCCTGCCAGACATAGACGGGAAAGGCGAGCCAGGTGAGGAAGGCGAGCAGGCGCTGCATGGCTCATGCCCTTAGCGCATATTGTTGTGCGGGTGAACGATCTTGCCGCGCCGGTTCAGTCGCAACACGCCGACGGCGGCTCGGATACGTCCCCGTACTCGTCATGCAGCCGCACCCAGTCCATCAGGCCACCATAGGGGCCGGTCTCGTTGCGGCCCTTCGGCGTCATGTCGAGATAGTGATAGGCGCCGATCAGCTGATCGCCGCCGCGAGCGCGCGACGTGAAGGTGAGGAAGATATCGCCGGCCTCGTCCCTGTAGAACACGCTGGAACCGGGCAGGTCCTTGGAGGTGCGGGCGCGCCTTTCGAAATTGTAGGTGGTGTCGCCGGCCGCGATCTGCTTGTCGGTGAAGGAAACCTGCATGTCGAAGTTGAAGTCGGACGCATAGGACGACACCCAGTCGAACCGCCAGCCCATGCGCTGCTTGTAGGGCAACAGCTCGGCCAGCGGCGCGCGCGACACCACGACCAGCGACACGTCATGATGCTGGAGATGCAGATTGGCGCCGTCTATGTGGTCGGCGAGGAAGGAGCAGCCCTCGCAGCGATGGTTCGAACCGGGCGCCAGCATGAAGTGATAGACGATCAGCTGGCTGTTTTCACCAAAGAGCCCAGCCAGCCGTTTCGGGCCTTGCTCGCTCTCAAAGACGTAGTCCTTGCGGATCTTCAGCCAGGGCAATTCGCGCCGTTCGGCGGCGACGCAATCACGAAACCGAGTCAGTTCCTTCTCGCGCTCGAGGTGCTTTCTGTGCGCCTCGAACCAGTCTTCCCGCGAAACGATGGCATTGCGATGCATGACTATCTCCTGTCCTCTCCTGCCAAGGACGTTCGACATCGGGGCGATCCGACATGGCCGGCGCGCTTTCGACGCAGTCCCAGAAGTGGGGATGCCCGGCCGCGAAAACAAAACCCGGGCGCGTAGCCCGGGTTTTTCGTCGCGTCTGAAGAAACGTGTCAGGCGGCCCTTTCCAGCGCCGGCTGCCATTTGCCGAGCGCCGCCAGATGGTTCATGTGGGCGCGATGGATAAAGGCCGCCTGCCCGGCGGCTATGTTCGACGCCTTGCCACTCCAAGCTTTCTGCGCGGCTGCCTGCAAGGCACGGCCATAGGAGAAGGTGAGCTTCCACGGATGCTGGCCGATGGCGTTGATGGCGTTGAGGTTGGCGGTCGCCTCCTCGTCCGATTGGCCGCCGGAGAGGAAGGCAATGCCCGCAACCGCCGCCGGCACCGTCTCGCGAAACAGCTTTATTGTCTTTTCGGCCACGATCTCGGGACTGTCCAGCTTGCCCGATTTCTTGCCCGATATGACCATGTTGGGCTTCAGGATGGTGCCTTCGAGCACGACGCGCGCGGCATAGAGCTCGCTGTAGAGCTTGAGCAGCGTCGCCTTGCTGACCTCGTAGCAGGTGTCGATGCCGTGGGCGCCGTCCATCAGCACTTCCGGCTCGACGATCGGCACGATGCCGGCCTCCTGGCAGAGCGCGGCGTAGCGCGCGAGCGCATGCGCGTTCGAGCCGATCGAGGTCGCCGACGGCACACCCTTGGCGACGTCAATATCGATCACCGCGCGCCATTTGGCGAAGCGGGCGCCGAGCTTGTAGTAATCCGCCAGGCGTTCGCGCAGGCCGTCGAGGCCCTCGGTGATGGTGTCGCCGGGAAAGCCGGCCAGCGGTTTGGCGCCGGCATCGACCTTGATGCCGGGGATGGCGCCGGACGCCTTGATGATGTCGACCAGCGGCGTGCCGTCGGCAGCCTTCTGGCGGATGGTCTCGTCATAGAGGATGACGCCGGAAATGTAGCGCGTCATCGCGTCCCCGGCGCGGAACATCATCTCGCGATAGTCGCGACGGCTGTCGGCCGTCGATTCGACGCCGATGACGTCGAAGCGCTTCTTGATGGTGCCGGAGCTTTCATCGGCGGCCAACAGGCCCTTGCCGTCGGCCACGATCGCGGCGGCAATGTCTTCGAGACGTTCGCTCATTGTTGCTTCCTCCTGACAGCGGTTTTCCGCGGTTCACGGAACTCTACCGCCAAAGGAATGATGCCGGAAAGCGCGAAATCGAACGAATGTCGCGCCGCCGGGCCGGCTCGCCGAGTGTTGATCGAGTCGATTGGGCTGGTCGCATTCGTGCAACCCAGGCGTCACCGCTTGGCTGCAAGAATGCTCCGTTTTCACGGGCGGAAAAACCGCAGCCCGATTTTCCTGGAATTGCTTCAGCGCTTCAGCACCTCGACGCCGGGCAGCGGCTTGCCTTCCATCCATTCCAGGAAGGCGCCACCAGCGGTCGAGACATAGGTGAAGTCGTCGGCGACGCCGGCATGGTTGAGCGCGGCCACCGTATCGCCGCCGCCGGCCACCGAGACCAGCTTGCCGGCCTTGGTGCGCTGGGCGGCGTGCTTTGCCGCCGCCACCGTGGCGCGATCGAAAGGCTCGATCTCAAAGGCGCCGAGCGGGCCGTTCCAGACCAGCGTGGCGGCGCGGTCGATCCAGTCGGCGACGGCCTTCACGGTCTTTTCGCCGACGTCGAGGATCATGCCGTCGGCCGGCACCTCCGATATGGCGACGGTCTCGCTGGCGGCGCCAGCCTTGAACTCTTTCGCCACCACGCCATCGGCCGGCAGGATGATGGCGCAGCCGGCCTCGGCCGCCTCGATCATGATCTGCTTGGCGGTGGCGGCAAGGTCATGCTCGCAGAGCGACTTGCCGACCGCGGTGCCGCGCGCGGCAAGGAAGGTGTTGGCCATGCCGCCGCCGATGACCAGCGCGTCGACCTTCTTCACCAGGTTCATCAGGAGGTCGATCTTGGTCGAGACCTTGGCGCCGCCGACGATGGCGACGACCGGACGGACAGGATTGCCAAGGCCCTTTTCCAGCGCGTCGAGCTCGGCCTGCATGGTGCGGCCGGCGAAGGCCGGCAACAGATGCGCCAGGCCCTCGGTCGAGGAGTGGGCGCGGTGCGCGGCGGAAAAGGCATCAT